>NZ_JAPFCD010000076.1:0-19693 GCF_026153155.1 Photorhabdus aballayi
ATTGAATTTACGTAACATAATGTATTTCCTCATACTTAATGCTGCGACACTTGGATCGTGGCTCTTTTTATATATTTCATTGCGGTATATGGAACCAGCGCTTACAGCAGCAACATTGTACGGGATTAATCCGTTAGCTACGTTAATTGTCTCTGTCTTTTTATTAAAGCAAATGAGAAACTTAACATCTGTCAAATTACTGGTCAGTGTTTTCACCATCATCTGTATGCTGTTAGTCGGGTATACTGTATCGGAAGGACACTCTGGTCTCACAAATGTCGAAAATCGAAAATTAATTCATGGCTTTATAATGGCAATATTAACCGGTTTCTGTATGGCTATCATTAATGTCGTGTCAAAAAAAATCTACGATAATGGTTTTAATCTTTATCAATTAATGTCAATGCGATTTTTCTTATTACTCATCGTATCGTTTTATCTCAGTAAAGACCTGACCGCTGATTTTAACACACATCTGACTGAATTCATGATTATTGCTATATTCGGAAATGTGATCCCTCTATTTATGCTACAGAAGGGTATTACTTTAGTTCCTCCTGTACAAGTTTCTTATATATTATTGTTAACACCGCTTTTTGTATTTGTTTTCCAAATATTTGATAGTCGTCTGGAATTCTCCATCTACTCGCTAATAGCGATTATTAGTGTGATAATCATTTCATTTATTGGTTTAAAGATAGAGAAAAATCAGGAAGAGAAAGTGAAACAACAATTACAGCAAGAGGAATAATCTATGACACAAATATCTGACGTCAAAACACCGTGGAAAATAGTACCTGTGGATGAGAAAAATTTTTCCAATCTATTGAAACTAGTAGCAGATTATCAAAGATTTTATGATGTCAGTGAGCCTGATGAGAAAAAGAACAGTCTATTCTTTTCTCAATTTATCCACAATAAAGAAAAAGGCCGACAATATCTTTGTCTAAATGAAAAAGATGATGCTATAGGCTTTTCAACAATTTATTATACTTTCTCCAGTGTTAATGCAGTTGAAAATGCATTATTAAATGATTTATATGTTATTCCAGATTATCGTGGCAGAGGAGTGGGAAAGAGCCTTATTTTACACGCATTACAATGGGCAAAACAGCAAGGGAAATATTTTTCCCTGAACTGGACAACTCAGGAAAATAACACAACCGCTCAGCGGTTATATGACAGCTTCTTGGCTGATAGAACCAGTTGGTATCATTATCAAATTGAATGTTGTTAGTATTCTACCTTTACCAAGAAATATTTATATAACAGAGGTTGCTTATGAACTTTTCCGTTTTTGAAAACATAGAATCTGAGGTCAGAAGTTATTGTCGGAATTTTCCCTCTATTTTTTCACGAGGTAAAAATGCCTTATTATTTGATAAACAAGGTAATGAATATTTAGACTTTCTTGCCGGGGCGGGTTCTGTCAATTATGGGCATAACGATCCCTCCATGATTGAAGCGGCAATATGTTACTTAAATGAAAATGGTATTCTTCAGGGGCTAGATATGCATACCGAAGCCAAGGAGACCTTCCTTACCACTTTACACGAATATATTCTGACGCCGCGACATTTGCAATACAAAGTTCAATTCACCGGACCGACTGGAACTAATGCCATTGAAGCCGCACTGAAACTGGCACGTAAGGTTACTGGACGACACACTATCGCCTGTTTTTCTGGCGGTTACCACGGCATGTCACTGGGTTCACTTTCCATTACAGCAAACCCTGCCAAGCAACGGTCTATTGGCCTACAAATACCAGGGATATTACGACTGCCTTACGATCAATTTTCCATCACGGATGTTGGACAACAATTAAGTTTCATTAGAGATATGTTATGTAAGCCTGGCAGTGGTATTGATCTGCCCGCTGCATTCATCTTGGAATGTGTTCAGGGTGAAGGAGGACTCAACTGTGCCTCTGTAGCTTGGCTACGAGGTCTCGCCACATTAGCCCAAGAAATTGGATCTCTGCTTATTATTGATGATATCCAGGCTGGCTGTGGCCGGACAGGAAACTTTTTCAGCTTTGAAGAAGCTGGCATTACGCCAGATATCGTCTGCATTTCAAAATCGATCAGCGGTTCTGGGCTACCCATGTCAATCAACCTTATCTCTCCAGATCTCGATAAATGGTACCCTGGTGAACACAATGGTACCTTCCGTGGCAATAATCTTGCCATGATCACCTCAACAGTAACTCTGAAGAAATACTGGGGAGACACGAGCTTTTCACAGCAGATAAAGAAAAAAGAGCAGTTTCTGAAAACTATTTTTCAGTCCGAACTACAAGATCTGGGCACTCCATTCTCTATTGTAGGCAAGGGATTGATGGTAGGAATTAAATTTACTGCTTCGGTTCTGGCTAAAAAAATTAGTCGTTCTCTTTTCGAAAGAAAACTCCTAATTGAAACCTGTGGACCACAAGACGAAGTCGTTAAGTGTATGCCTCCTTTAACCATTGAAAATGAAAAGTTACAGGAAGGAGCAGAGAGAATCATCGCGGCGACTCGAAATATTATTCAATCATTAAGGCATGCTTAAACAACGATACCCATCAAAAAAGGTGAGCCCGTGAATGATATTATTGAAGAATTCGATGTGATCGGTATAGGGTTTGGACCGGGTAATATTTCCCTTGCTGTGTCATTAGAAGAAAAGCAAATCACAGATTCAGTGTTATTTCTGGAAAGTAACACCGCTCCAGACTGGCAACCTGAAATGCTACTGGCTGGTTCGGATATACAGCATAACCCATTGCGTGACTTTGTCACTCCTCGTAACCCCATCAGTCCCTACGGTTTTCTTAGCTATCTGAAAAGCGAAAACCGTTTGTTTGAATATCTCAATCTTGGGTTAGAGTTTCCTTTAAGAAAAGATTATGCCCGCTATGTACGTTGGGTGGCGCGTCATTTCGATCGCTGGGTGAGTTATGGTGAAACAGCGATCACCATTACGCTAGATAACACTTTTTCCGAACAATACCGGATCGAAACCAGTCTTGGAAGAGTTTTGCATGCGAAAGTGGTTTCTTTTGGGCCAGGAAGGACACCCTATATTCCACCACAATTCGAGCAGTGTCATTCATCACAGATAGTCCATTTTACCCGTGCAAGCTCAGCACTGTCGCAATGGCAAGCAAAAAGTCATTTAACATCTGTTGCAGTGATTGGCAACAGCCAGAGTGCCATAGAATTGGTATTGGATCTTTCCTCTCGTTATCCACATCTACGGATACATAATATTTTCCGAGGCTATTCTTATCAGTTCAAAGATGTCAGTCCTTTTACTGAACATATCTATTTTCCAGAGTTTATTGATGAGTTTTATCAGCTCGATATTGAACAGCAAAAAGCGCTTACTCGTGAATTGTGGCGTAGTAATTACAGCTCTGCGGATCACGATGTAATTAAAATGCTCTATGTGAAACTTTATGAGCAAAAACTGGACGGACGAGAACGTATTACGCTGCATAATATGACCGATATTTCCCAAGTTACAGAGAATAAATCGGGCATAGAAATTCGTTATAAAAATAAAATTTCTGGCAGAGTCAGGAAATTACAGGTTGATGGCGTAATTCTTGCCACCGGATTCAGAAATATGGGCTGTGAGGAAAACCAGGAACGTAATCATCCATTACTTTCCAATATAGCTGACCATTTTAAGCGCCGAGAAGATGGATCTCTGCATGTGGCGCGGGATTATTGTTTAGAAAGCAATGATAAACCGTTATCACCTTTTTTTCTCAATGGCTTATGTGAATCAACTCATGGTTTTGGTGACGCAGGTTCATTCAGTTTGCTTTCAATTCGCTCCTGGTTAATAGCAGAGAAAATCGAGCATTTTCTGACAAACCAGGTATAGAAACCATAGAATGGGTGAATGATATGTCAGAGGTAACCAACCGCAAAATTGAAACCTTGATTCGCCGTAAAGCAGATATCCTGTATACCGATGAATATAACTGTAAACTCCGACGGTTATTTCCCTGGAAAGGAAGAGTCAACACACAAAGACCACTTACTGAATTTGGCTGTATCTGGGTGATGGTTGAACCCGGTAAAGATGTTGATCGGCATTCACATGATGAAGAAGAGACATTTATTGTTATCAGCGGTGAAGCAGAGTTATTCATCAATGGAGAAACAACCACCATATCCTATGGTGATGTGGTCTATTTGCCACGTTTTTCAGAACATCAGTTACGTAACCATTCAGAAAACATCCCATTTTTAATGTTAGATATTTACTGGGATATGAGTGGTAGTTCTGATTCCGTTTTTTAAATGATGATCAAATTAAGGCAGCCAAAATGACACCAACCGGTTTTATTATCACATTACCACCTCCAACACCTAACGGCGGGCTACATGTTGGGCACATGAGTGGACCGTTTCTGGCAGGTGATGTATTTGCCCGAGCAACACGTTTGCAAGGCCAACACAGCTTTGTAACCTGTTACAGTGATATTAATCAGTCTTATGTGCGCGTGACAGCCGAACGTCAGCAATGCGATCCGGAAACACTGCACCGTTACTGGACTGATGATATTATTAAAACCCTTAAGCTCTATCATATTGATGTAGCCGATTATTTTTCACCGGAAGAGGAAGCAGTAACTTGGGTGCGGAATCTTTTCCATCAACTTTATCAACGTGGTGTTTTAGTTAAAAAACGTTTTCCGTTCTTTTACAGTGAAAAAGAACAAATCTGGCATGATGAAGCGGGTATTTCAGGTTACTGTCCGGTCTGTTTAGCCACCTGTAAATGTGGCATCTGTGAAGCCTGTGGCAACTTGACGAATGCTGAAACCATTATTAAGCCCCATGTGACGAATAACGGGTCAACAGAGATGACAATTCGCCACGAAGAGGTATTAGTACTCGAATTGGAACGTTTCCGCCAGCCAATTACACAATTCTATCAGCAAAACAAACGATTCCGTCAACGCTACCAGTGGCTTGCAGAAGATGCCCTGTCTATGACTCTGCCAGATTTTCCGATCACCATGCCGGGAAATTGGGGGATTTCCATAGCACATACTGATTTCTCTGGTCAGGTGATCAATGCCTGGCCGGAAATTATGGCGGAGTTGTTGTTCAGTTATCAACGAGCTATTGAGCAAGATCCACAACTAAATGATTTTCCAGTACCCATTAATTTCTTCGGCTTTGATAACTCCTATTTTTACGCTGTGGTGCATGTCGCCATGCTATCGCAAATTGATAGCGGACGTTGGCTACCTTGGGCAACGATGATTAATGAGTTCTATAACTTTGATCATGCCAAGTTCTCTACCAGTAACAATCATATCGTGTGGGCATCTGACCTGGCGCAACGTTACAGCGTGGATGCCATTCGCTTTTATGCGGCGTTTAATGCTCCTGGTTTTGAAAAAGCCAACTTTAATGAAGCAGATATGATAAAAGTGCTTGACAACTCACTGGAAAAGAGTTGGAGAAACATTACTACGGTATGGAATCAAAAAATGGTGACCAATGTCACTCCACTGCCGACGCTGTCAGAAACATGGCGCCAAATTGGCGAATCTGCCCGTCAACGGATTCTAGCTAGCTACACCTTAGAACGCTTTCATTTGCGACAAGCAGCGGAAGACTTACTACATCTGATGAAATTTATTGAGATGACATTATCCCAATATCATGATGTAGAAACACTACGGGGAGTTAGCTGGTTACTGCAATGTTTCTCACAGGCTGCCTGGCCTTTAATGCCGCAGAGTAGTGAAAAATTGTTCCATCTGTTAACGGGGATAGACAAGATGACGCTGAATACCACAGATATTCTTCACCTGTGTGATTTACCTTCGTCATTTTTTCTACCCACACCAGTGATCCACCTAGACAAAAGGGGTTAAAAGTGTATGACTTCCAAAGCTTGCCTGATGACCTTTTCCATACTTCGTGCTCCATATGGCGATATACAGGTTCAGGAGTTTGATGATCGCACCCCCGACGTTTTCCTTGAAGCAGAAAAGTCGGAAGGATTTATTGACCGGGCCAAACCAGTGGAAGATATTGTCTGGATGACAAATTACCAGAAAGACTGGGGACGATGGGGTCCTTTTGCAGTGCCACGCTTTTACCTTGATGGGATAAGCAATGGTCATACTAAACAGGCGCAGACCCTTTCTCTTTGGCGCGATCTAGAAAGTATTTATCAATTCGCCTATTACGGACCATTACATAAAAAGGCATTACAGCTTCGCAAAAACTGGTTTGGCAAACAAAACTGGCCTATCTACGTCGTCTGGTGGGTGCCTGATAATCACCAACCATGCTGGCGTGAGGCATGTCATCGACTTGAGTATTTACACGATTATGGCACTACACCCTATGCATTTACCTTCAAACAGTTGTTTGATGCTCAAGGTGAGCCTTATATATTGCATGGTGGAGTGAACCAGGAAAACAGAGATGCTACCAAAATGGATTAACCAAGCCGACTGCCTTCATGGTGGCAATGATTGCCACCAGCTTTCACTCAGTGAAAGTAATGGTCCCAATCAGCAAGATTTATTGGTGGCGGCACTGCTAGCAGTCAACGACGCAGGGATATCTGTCAAGCTGCGTTACTTCGACGATGGGCGGGAAGCCAGACAAGCAAAGAAGGCGGCCCGAGAAGTGATTTCAGCGGGCAGTCATGCGATCGTGGGACATTTCAGTAGCATTACCGCATTAGCGGCCAGCCCCCTCTATGAAGCCAACGAACTTCCCTTTATCACACCAGGAAGTTCCCACCCTGACTTATGTCGCCAGAAGCGAAGTACGCTGCGTTTTTTTGGACGTGATGATGAACAGTTACTGTGTCTTATCGCGTGCTGTTCCACTGATGATCAGGTTTTGATCTTGGCACAACAGCATAATTATGGAGAACGTCTTGCTGATCAGTTGAGTGCTGCGCTGGCGTCTATGAATATCACGGCTAACGTTTATCTGTCTATTTCGCCTGCTATCGGTGATGAAAAGATTATACAGTTGGCTTTACAAAGTGATGTCGTCTATCTGTTGGGCAGTCAAGAGTTTTCCTTCGGGTTAATGCAGCGATATGCCTTTTCTCCTGTGGCAAAAATCATTTTATCGGATGATGCATATGGCCCAGCAATACGACAATTGACACATCCAAATATTACTGTGCCTTTTCTTATTAATTATGGTAGCAATATGCTAGAGCATACTCAATATCAGTTAATTAGCAGAGCTTTCTCACTATCGAAAAAACAACCGGGAGCTTATTTCTTTACTAGTTATCTGGCTATTCGGGTTCTATGCGACAGTTGGCGGCACAATCCACATCTGCAAGGAAAAGCATTAATAATGCATCTACGTCAGCAATGCTGGCAGACCCCTTATGGTGAACTGACCCTTTCACCACAAGGGGAGTTACAGGGACTAAAATGGGGACTAATTTCAAAGAATGATCTGCCTATTTTGAATACCGGGAGCAATGCATAATGAGTGTAGTATCCGATACAAATATTCCTGACGATATTTTACATATCAATGAGTCTGAAACAGCAACCTACCTTCCTAGCCTACCACAGCCTTTTGCCGTGTTGTTTGAAAGGGGACAACTCTCCGTTGAACTATTTTCTCCTGTCGAAGTCGATACTCAAACACCACATGACAGGGACGAAATTTATATCGTCAGTTCTGGTCATGGTGTTTTCCGTCGGGGAGAAGCTTATGTCAATTTCTCTGCTGGAGATTTTCTATTTGTTCCCGCTTATGTTGATCATCGCTTTGAATCGTTCAGTAGCGATTTTAGAACATGGGTGATTTTCTTTGGCCCTATTGGGGGCAACAACATCCAAAACAGAGGGTGAGACATGGCTTCGCAATGGGACCTCATTATCGTCGGGGGAGGGTTGGCTGGTAGTGCATTAGCATTTTGGTGCAGCAAATTACCACTGAAAATCTTGCTACTAGAAGCTACAGCACCCGGTGCCGGAGGAGCAACGGTGCATTCACGAGGGATAATACGCGTCTATGATCCACTGTATGCTCTGATGACAAAGAATATCCAAGGCATTAAGGTATGGAGTGAGATCGCAGCAACGCATCCCGATGTTTTTACCCGCTGTGGCTTGGTTTACTTGCTCAAAGCAGAACATCAGGCCCTAGCTCGTCAGCGTATTACTGAGTTCTCTTCCGATGCGTACCCCATTCATATGTTAAGTGAAGTCGAATCTACCCATTGCTTTCCAACGCTGCAACGTCACTGCTTTTCCGGCAAGCGCATTGCGTTGTGGGAACCGCTTGGCGGGTATGTGAATCCTCGTCAAGCTGCTCGGATTTTCATTGATGAAGCTCGTTTTCATGGTGTAGAAATTCTCGAAGGCTCACCAGTTAAAGCGGTGCGAGAAATTTCGGGCGGAGTTGAGGTGATCACCGGAATAGATACAAAGCTCCCAACCAGGCTGGCAGTAATTGCGGCTGGGGCTTACACGCCACAACTATATCCTGAAAGTCAAATCTTCAGTCGAACCATCCCTCTCAGTTGTCTACAAAGTATGAAATCTGATGTACCTGAACAGTGCATTATTGATGAATGTTCAGGAGGCTATTTTCGGCCTGAGTCTTCCTCTTTTTTCTTTGTGGGTGGAGCTACGCAATACAATGCTTCGAATCCCGACCAACTTCACTGGCAGCCAGAACAAGCGAACGCTCGTCATCACCAAATGGCAAATCAGCTTCTTATCTGTCAGAGTACCGTCGTAGACGGACGAAATGGATATGATGGCTACACAACTAACTATCTGCCAGAAATGCAGTGTCCGCCGGATCGCTCTATTGCGATCTTCAGTGGTTTCTCCGGAAGGGGAGCCAAATATATTCCTTGGGCTGCACGTGAATTCAGTCAGCAGTTAGCTAAACGCCTATTCGGTCAGTCCCTTTGCATTAAGAACAATTCAGACAAACTATAAATTAACGTTTATCTGCGCCTACAAATCTGGTCCACAAAATCCCAACTTTGAAAAAAGTCTTTATTCAACATTTTAATACCTAAGTACCGATATATGATGAATTGTTAATAATTGTCTTACAATGGCATCATAAGATAGTAGGTTATTTAACGTCATTGAGGCTCTACATGCCAAAGTGTGCAGAAAAACAGGAAACAGCCCAACACCAGCCGAAAAGGTTATCCAGAACACCTTTGGAGAAAGGCATTCACCACGGCAAAAAAGCGATTTCTCTGACAGTCAGAGTAGGAAATTATATCCGCAATATTCCTATTATTGCTCACTTTATCCGTGCCACGCTGCGCTTTAATGATCGGATGGGTAATCAGTTTGGCGCCGCAATAACCTATTTTTCCTTCTTATCGCTTATCCCAATCCTGATGCTCTCTTTCGCTATTGCCGGTTTTATTCTGGCCTCTAATCCCGATTTGCTGGCAAAACTAATTAACGGCATCGCTAACAGTATTAGTGATCCGACTCTTGCCAATACACTGAAAAATAGTGTCGATACAGCAATTAAACAACGTACTACCGTGGGATTAACCGGTTTGGCAATTGCGCTGTATTCCGGGGTGAATTGGGTCAGTAATTTACGTCAGGCCATTCTTGCCCAATTTCATCCTGTCTGGGTGCGAAATCAGGAAGACAACGAGAAAATCTATTTTAAATATCTTCGTGATGCCATTTCCCTAATTGGGCTATTATTA
Source organism: Photorhabdus aballayi (assembly GCF_026153155.1). Classification (NCBI taxonomy): domain Bacteria; kingdom Pseudomonadati; phylum Pseudomonadota; class Gammaproteobacteria; order Enterobacterales; family Morganellaceae; genus Photorhabdus; species Photorhabdus aballayi. The sequence continues at coordinate 9,706 of NZ_JAPFCD010000076.1, forward strand.
GCACTGGTAATCACGCTATCACTGACCTCTATCGCAGGCTCCGCCCAAGCAACCATTGTTAAAATGCTAGGGTTAGATGGCATTGAATGGCTGCGTCCATCCTGGTTCCTGATTGGATTGGCCATTTCTATTTCAGCCAACTATCTGCTTTTCCTATGGCTATTTTGGGTGTTGCCTCGCCACCAGCCAGAACGTAAAGCGCTATTGAGAGGAACATTGATGGCAGCAATCGGCTTCGAAGTGATCAAATATATTATGACCATGACGTTACCTCGACTCGCTAATTCCCCTTCTGGCGCCGCATTTGGCTCTGTTATCGGCCTGATGACATTTTTCTATCTCTTCGCCCGCTTAACGCTATTCTGCGCTGCCTGGATAGCCACTGCGGATAATAATACCGAATAAATATGCCCTGGCAGAGCGAATCTGCCAATAATAACCAATGAGAAGGAGCTGTTTATGCCGTTTGTTAATATCAGAATTACTCGTGAAGGTGCTACAGCAGAACAAAAGAAACAATTAATTGAAGGAGCCACTCAGTTATTGGTCGATGTATTAGGAAAAAATCCGGCGACAACTTTTGTCATTATTGATGAAGTCGATACTGATAACTGGGGAATCGGCGGTAAGAATGTGACTGAGATTAGAGCTGAGGCTAAAAAGTAGCTTCCAATGATGAAGGGCGGCACTACCCGCCCTTTTACCGCTTTAAGACGCTTTTACATCAGGCTTAGATATCGGTGGCTGTGCCGGAATATCAACTTTATCCTTATGGGGTGTCAGCGACATAATCTGATTAAAGCTGTTCCTTAACTGGTCGACATCCATCTCCGCTTCCCCTTTCGGTTGAATCAGAATAAATGCCACCTCTTGTGAAAGGATCTGCTTCAACTCACGATTCAGCATTTCAGGGGTCAATGAAGCCAAAAATGCTTGCCTCAAACGCTGATACTGCTCAGGGGCGATATCCACCACATTGCTCTGCTGGGACAAAAGACGCTGATTAATCAGAATATCCGTGCTGGTATGAGCATACATGGCAAACAACTGGCTGAGTTGTGCTTGTTTTTGCGCATATAGCTCATCAAACTGCCCCTTCGGCAATCCTTTATCGCGTAGTGTGACCAATTCAGCCGCCAAATACTCCATTGCAGGTTTTAGATTACCCGCTGCCGTGTTGAGATTCAGGGCGCAACTCGCACGATGATACTGGACTTTACAATCCAGCCCCAATTTCAATGCCTTATCATTTTTTCTTTCCAGCCCAAGTTGCAGATAGCGATAAAGTGCCTCACGGGTAATATCACTGATCCAATAGTGATTAAGCACCTGTGAATCATTAATCGGCTGCCAATTGAGATCCCAAATCAGAGATAAAGTATCTTCTTTCTTTTTATCGCTGATAATCCCTATAGTCTCCGGTTTCATTGGTGACAATGCTGCGATAGTGGCCGGAGTATGGCGTTTACCTTTCAATGATGAAAACGCTTGGCTGATATTTTCCGGCAGAGTACGGCTATCCACATGGCCTGCAACGTATAACGTCATCATGTCAGGGGTATACCACTGCCGGTAAAACTGCTTAAGCTTGTCCAAATCAATAGGCTGATGCGCGTTTTGCGCCGGATCATGCCCTAACAGCGTTGAACCTTTCAAACGTCTACGCCACACGGGATCTTGTATATCTGGTGGATAGGTTGCGACGGATGTATCAGCCATTTTCATAGCATGCTGTAGTGTCTCAGGTGTAAATACCGCTTTGCCCGCGGCATCAGCCAACCAGTTCAACGCGTCTTTTAGTAGTTCAGGCCGATTATGTGGCAAGCTCAAGCTATAAAGTGTGAAATCATATGAAACAATTGCCGGAGGCAGCGGATATTTTGGATCAATAGCACTGTTCCATAGCTGCTCTAATTTAGTAGAAGATAAGCTTTTGCTACTAAAGAGCGCCACTTTCGGAATCAACCAGGTATAACCCGTTTGTTGGGTTTTCTCCGCCAGCGACCCTGTTTTCACTACCAGGCGCAACTGTATTCTGTCGTTAGGACGTTGTGGCGTCTGCAAAATTTGCCAGTTAAAACCGTTTTCCAGTTTACCTTGTTTCCAGGCAGGGTCAGGCTGCAAGGCTTCTGCCTGCGTCTGGCCCGCAACTGCCAGCATTATCCCACCAATAAAATATCGAATTTTCGTACCCTGCATGTGAACCCCTATAGATGTCTATCCTTGGTTTTAGCCCTCGAAGGTTTAACCATTGATGACAGAATATGTTCCCTTCGACCAATAATAACGGTAGAAAAAGCAAAAACCTGAATTTTAGCAGGCGAAATCCTATTAGGATTATAACCGAGGATTAGACCTCAAACCGCCACGGATGGTTTCATGATGACGGAGGTTTATGCTTATTAAATTGACGATTATATCCCCTGATCAGCAGACCCAGTTCATCATCCTGATGGTATTTAGGGCAAGCCATTGGCTCTGATGGTTGATCGTTATTAAGATCCCGCGCAATGTCACGTAATGGGTGCACAATAATCCGGTTGATACACCAGCTTATCGACACCGTAAGGATAAGGGCCAGTAATAAATAAGTTGTCAGCATCAGCGCCAACGTATTAATAGCAAAACGATATACTCGGCTGGAATCCACTTGCAAAATCAGATGCCCTAGCGGTTTAGCATCTGTCGATACTGAACCATAAACATGCAGAGGAATACTCACTTCCACAGGGATCCCAAAAACTCGTTTCGCCAGTTCGGGGATTGGGCGATGGGTAGCAAAGCTCAATCGTATCACCCGGATATCCTCCGGCAACACCACATCTGCCCGTCCTAAAATACCTACAGTACGCAGCCCTATCAGCAACTCTTTTGCTTTACTGAGATCGGAATTAAGTAGTGCTTCCGTTAAAGGCGCCTGTACCTGCACTGCCGCATTATTAAGCTGGCTGATATAATCATCTTTACGTTGCTGTATAAAATGACACAATTGAATCGTAATAAAAATAGCAATGGTCACTAGCGTGACGCCGGTCACTGCGGCCATCTGTTTAATGGTTAACGAACGTTTGACGCGCAATTTCATTTTCACTTTAAACCAATGCTTGTGGATATCGCAGTTATAACACGTGATCAATGGACTTGAGTATACTTGATTTTATCGTTAACGATCTTGTTTCACTTATCCAAGTTGTTATTTTGCTAAAATAATTACCTTTAATGGCTATCTGTAACTTTCCCTGGCAATCCACCTTCACTTACTCTGTCCAAGGCCCATTCCAATAGTTATGTTGTCATGATTTAACCAACTGTATTGAAACAGGTTTTAGTGAGATACGTAGCAGGTAATTGCATAAAGTCGTGTATAAAATAGGGCAGCACGATAAGTTCATACCATATATGCAATAAAAGTGACTTCATACACAACATCATTAAGCAAAACGTAATGAAAGTTTAAATTTATACTATATCTATTATATGTACCTATTTCGGATAAGCATATATTAACTACAGTAATTCAGTGTATGTCCTGACCCTCAACGTGACACTATTAACCTTATGTGATTAACCTTGTGTGAAAGGATGGTGTGTATGAGTGATCTTGAAGATTTATACCCCTATCGTTTTTCAGCACGCTCCTATTCTAAAGCTGAACGGTTTGATGCCTGGCGAGAAGAGCATCAGCATCATAATATTTCGCTAAAAATGCGTGAAATTACTATCTTAGACGCTAATTTCTGTGGAATGCATCTAGGGGAGTTGATGCTTGGACGTTGGCGTTTCCTTAGCAAGCGCGAGAGTACAATCAATAACTTTGCTTATCGTTCATTAGATAAGATTCGCAAGGATAATCTTGACCATTATTATTTTCGCCTTAGCCTTTCTGATTCGTGGATTTATAATGATGCTAGCCGCCAAGCCAAGATAAGGCCTTCACAATTGGCTGTTATCGATTTAGGTCAATCATATAATTTGAGCATTGCCGAAGGCGAGGTCATCATGTTGATGGTTCCTCGAGATCTTCTCCCGACAACAACGGCTAATTTTCATGGGGCAGTTTTAAGTCACAGCCTGGGACAGCTTTTTGCAGAACATATTAGAGCACTCTTTCTACATGCTCCCCACTTTCCTAAGAACGATATGCCACAGGTTATGCAAGCGACTTTGGGCTTCTTGAATGCAACGCTTTCTGCGACTCCAGATAATATTATTCAGGCACAAACTGCAATTGACACGACCTTATTCAACAGGATCAGACACTATATCGATCAAAATCTTAATTCAAATAAACTAAACGTTAACCAGATTTGTGAACAAATCGGTATTTCCAGGAGTCATTTATATCGGCTCTTCGAAACAGTAGGCGGTGTAGCAAGTTACATTTGTTCACGACGTTTATCTAAAGTTCATTCAATTCTGAGTTCCCAAATCACCCCACGTCAACGTATTGCTGACTTGGCTTATGAGTATGGGTTCAGTAGTCCTGTTCAATTCGCGCGTGCCTATAAGAGGAAATTTAGCTATTCTCCAAGCGAAACGAAAAGAATAGTTCTTCCCACCGATGAAAATTCATCTGTCTTGAAGCCTAGTGGCGATTTTTGGCTACGGTCTCGTTGATTGTTGATTAATGTTTGCCTGTGCTCTGCCCCACTGCGGGTGAATGGGCGCTTAGCATTATGCTACAAAGAGCATCTCCTGCAATCATCCCGCCCGCGAAAGATTCCAGTCCGTGGGAAGGGTGGCTGCGATACTTTCGTTTTACCCATAAACGACAAATCAACCCAAGGAGAACCATCCAGCCAACGGTAGGTTTAGCTATCAATAGTCCTGTTGCAAGCATGATACCTAATTGTCCCCGAGCGCCGCCAATAACCTGTAGTAGCGCGCCCAATATGACCCAGCCGGTGAAATTCATTAAGTTGCTTTGATCTATACTTGTTTTAATAGCCGCAGCATAAGCCAAATTGACTGGGGCAAACAGGTTACGAGCGAACAAATCATGCCAGGTCAATAGAACAGCTATAATCGCTATGCCAAAACCTAACATGCCTGCGATCATTTGTTCTTGCCGTCCTCTTTGCTCAAATATGGGATCACGATTATTACCTCTCAATATGTATCCTGCTTTAAGGTCGTAGCCCATATCAGCAAATGCAGCCCCAGTTGCCGATGTAAACGCTGTTAATACGACCAAGGCCTTTACTGGAAAACCAATCCAGATACCAATTACCAATGATAGTAGCGCTACACCAAACGCAGGCATCCACCCGGTATTCATGGCTGCGATTCCCACGATGAGCTCGTGAAGTAGTGCTGAGATCGTGCCAAATACCACAAATCCAATCAACATAGGTAAACTAAGTTGTTCAAACAACCCCGTCCCTAGCGCAAGTATCATAGCCAAAAGCAGATAGCCCAAACTGCCAATACCAAGTAAAGCCCGAAAAGATGAGGTACCAGGCTGATCAATCTGATGTTGATGACAACCGGCGGGGGTAGTGATGTGTGTCTTCTTCCGCTTGTACATGGAAAAGCCAATTTGCAAAGCTGCTACCATACCAGCACCAACCAAAATCCCTTCCGGCATTCTCAGGGTACTAATATCCAATGCAAACACAATATAGAGACCGGGAGCCAATAGCAGTCCAGCCGCGAATGACATCATCGCCGCAAAACCCCCGATAAAAGCAATACCGGCAGCCGACATTGGCAAACCTAAAAAACTGCCGATAAACCCACTTATCACTCCACAGATTAATGTGATCGTCCGATAACCACCCCGATCAGTGGTTTTGATCACTTCAGCGGTAGCCATCCCAAGAGGCCAAGCGCCTGATGCCGGAAATACCGGGGAGTCAAACATACGATACAGTAGGAAAGCATCCCACAACATAGCCAAACTTACTCCTACCAGTATCGGCATAATGAGTTCAGGCATCTCCATGACGTGCGCGATACCAAGCGGGGCTAGAAGGCTGATAGCGGCCCCAAAAGTGGCAGAGGACATACTGGTTTGCACCAAATTTTGTGCATGAACAGAACGGAAAAGCGTGAATTGATAGATTGGGAGTCGCGCAATAGCCATAGCAACTAAAGCACCGATTATAGATGTGCTTGGTGTGACACCCAGAGTGACAAGTGTTTGGATACCAATTATTGATCCGAGAGAACTGACCAGAATCAATACAACTAACATTAATGGAGAAAACGCCCGTGGATGAGGTGATGAGATATTCGTCATACTCTGATGATTTGATTCTTTCCCCACGGCGCTCTCCCCTAATTTTCAAAGTTGGTAATAGTCACTGTCTCTCTGTTGTTTCATCATCTATCTTCAATTTAGACTGATTTTTTAATCTATTGTTTCGGCTGTTGCCGTTTTAATGTCATCCAAAGGATACACAAAACTGACAGAGAGATGGCTAACAACAACCCCATTGCCGCACGGTATCCCTCAATAAAGAACGTATGAAAAACATTCAGTGCATCTGCAAGGTCAAGACCAGCATGCTGATGCAAAGCTGAAAGAGCCCCTTCTGGTTCAGCGATAACTTTCTCCACCCACTGACCAGGAACCACGCCAAATGCGCCTAATTTAAGTAATAAGCTGCTGGTGGCAACTTGTTGATAAAGTAGCAGACCAAAAGCAAGACCTACAGCGCCGCCAATATTATGCACCGTCCACGACGACCCCATAGCAACCGCTCCCATACGTTCTGGTACAGATGAAAGCGCCGCCACTGTGGATGGCCCCAATACACAAGCCCAACCAATACCCATAAATGTAAATGCAATAGCAATACTGAATAGACTGCTGGATTCGGAAAAGAGTGTTTGAAGGAATGCTGAAATAGCAAAAAATAAAAAGCCGCTGACGAGTATTATTTTGACTCCCATTCGGTCAGTAAGCCGACCAACAATCGGAGAAAGAAGAGCAACCATCGCCGTAGTAGGAAGCAACATCATACCTATCTGATATCCCTGGAGAGACTTTATCGTATGTAAGTACAGAGGCATCAGGAAAAAAGCCAGGCAGTAAAAGAAAGCCAGCGCAGCATTGGCTATAGCCGCACCAATGAAAGTCCGGTTTTTAAACAGATGGAGTTGAAGGATAGGCGAAGAGACCCGTTGCTCAATATGATAAAACATGATCAACGCTACGACCGATATGATTAAAAGACCTAGTGTGGAGAATGACAGCCAACCCCATTCACTACCTAAGCTGAGGACAACAATGCAGGCCGACAGACCTGTGATCAAAAAAATCAATCCCCCCCAGTCTAATGTGGTCCCTTGCTCCTTATTTCTGGATTCTTTGACGCTAACCGTACAGATTAATAGGCTTAAGACAATCAATGGCACGTTTATCAGGAAAATCCAACGCCAACCCAGAGTGCTAACAATGATTCCTCCTATTACTGGACCAATTGCCAGTCCAAGTCCATTAACCCCAAAGAGCAAACCGATACCTTTTCCACGCTCCTCCTCAGGGAAAGCATTAGAAACTATGGCGCCAGAGGCTGTGTATAAGACGGCGCAAGATACCCCCTGAGCAAATCGAAAAGCGATAAGCCAGTTCATATTGGTAACGAGTCCAGCACCGAGTGATGCGAGTCCGAAGCATATGGCGCCAAGGTAGAGTATGCGTCTACGACCATAGATATCGGCCATACGCCCCATCACAACCATGAAAGCCGATAGTGCCAAAAGAAAAATATTGATAATCCACTGGAGTTCAGCCACTGTAGCATGAAGATCCGCTCTGATTGCGGGCAAAGCCGTGTTGACGATAGTAAAGTCAATACAACCAAGAAAGCTCGCAATACTCACACCAGTCAAAACCCACCACTTTCTGTGATTCTCTGAGAAAAAAATCATCAAATAGCCTCCACGGTGTTCAGTAGTTCATCTAAAAAATTCCCGGAACCTCATTGAAACAAGCTTGAATATTGGCTTAGCATGTGCCGGGAATTTCCTGGAAGGACAGACTATGACCTTATCTTCCTTATTTCATATCTATCAGGTTACTGATGTTTCATGTCTTTTTGATTTATTCCACCATACAATGAATCGCGTCTTCCTGAAGGAATGCATTATTAAGAAAATTTGGTATAGACCGCTTCTTAAAGCGTAGAGATAACCAGCGTTCTTTTCCAGGATCTTTTTCAATAACGAAACGCTCACGTGTAGCATTCATAGCCACAGTCATTGGTTGTGGGTAGATGACGAAATCATAACCTTTAGCTGCCCAAATCGGCATAATTACCGGACATTCTTCCATAAGATAATTTAAACAATGTATGAACGCCTGGACGGTATCAATACCTGGGTTCCGCTTTACCATTCGATCAATGAATATGCCTATGGTTTCGTTAATTGCCTCTTTATAAGCAGGATCATTGGCATATAATCCCTCTATATCTTCTCGAAATGCTAAATATGATATATCGTTTAAGGCCTCATCCCAGCGGAGAATATTATTGGGAATCGAGAGTGCGGCGAGAATTTCAGAATTTCGAGCGATCCAGGAAGTACCCAATTCATATGTAAAACGATAAGCTGCCTCATAACTCATTCCCAAATAATTATGCCGCTGTAAGGTATCAGCTACCGCGATTGTGCATGAAGAAAACCCACTCTTATTAATCAAATCAATTGTTGCTGCGAGTTTATCGCCTTCGTGATATTTTTGGCCGACACTGATAAGTAAGATGACCTTGCTACCCGACAAGGCCGTTTTTTCTTTATCAACATTGAATGCAGCTTTTGAAAAGAAGGTGTAACTAGCCATATTCTTGCCTCCAAATTGAAGCTTTATTATTTCCTAAGCACCAATACTGTAATTCGACTTTATTCTCGTCATAAGATGATCTGCATACTCAATACGAGGATATTTTGCTGGATTATTAGCATCCTTAAATATATCTAATGGAGCTATTTCAGCATGCATACTTGGCTCAAAAAAGAAAGGGATAGCATACCGTTTCTTTCCAGAGCGATTTATTACCCGATGGGGAGTAGAAATAAAGTTATCGTTAGTCATCCATTTGATCATATCTCCGCTATTTAGAATAAAAGAACCCGGTTCAGGTGGAACATCAATCCATTCTCCCTCTTGATTTTTGACTTGCAGTCCCCCAACCGTATCTTGTGCTAATAAGGTCAAAAATCCATAATCCGTATGCGGGGCAATGCCATACTGGTCTTCAGGAATGATGTCTGGCTGTTCCGGGTAATATTGAAGCCTCAAGAAAATAGTCGGTTCCCTGAAATAATTATCTAATGCATCGGGGCTCAGGCCGAACGCCATTGCAAAAACTTGTACCATCCGTTTCGCCAAAGCCTGCATAGATTTATAGTATGTGGTGATCGTCTCCTTAAACTCCGGCATATCTTCGGGCCATTGATTTGGGCCAGCTAAGTTTTGTTCTAGTTTAAAATCTTCACTCTCCTCCGATACTTCATTAGCAATAATAAATGCCTCACTTTGATTAGGCTTACTTGCTTTTTCCAAAGTAGATAATTCAAATCGAGATGCTTTCCTAGGCATATAACCCCGAAAGAACTTATTTTGACGAATTTTTAATTTTTTATTCAGTGGTAAATTGTGGAAATCTCTTGCTGCCTGAAAAGTGGCTTGTACTAAATCTTCTGATATGCCGTGATTAATAAGGTAAGCAAACCCCACATTTGTATATATTTGGCGAACTTGATCAGCAACTGACAATAATCCCGTATCTGTATGGGTAAATATCGGCGCAAGGTCAATATGAGGTATTTTCTCAAAACTTTTCATACATGACTCTCCCTGACGACTCAATGTCAAATAATGATGAATTCTCTCCTTTAGAATATAAATCATAAGAATATTTACAGGGTAAGCATTCCGTCCCAGAAAATGGATATTTCATCCCATCAGGGATTTTTATACGTGTAATGAATGAGTTGCCTCAGTTCGTGTTTGAAAGGAGAAATCAGAAAATAGCGT
>NZ_JAPFCD010000077.1:0-19573 GCF_026153155.1 Photorhabdus aballayi
GTATCCGTTATCAAGACAAAACTGCGTCCACTGAGGGATGAAAGAACGGCAAAAATCATCGACATCGCAAAAAATTTCCACTAACTTATCCATAGCCTGTTCCTCCCCGGAGCTGTTTTCGGCGTTCACCAAAACTTTGCTCCCGGAACAGGCTTCTCGTCAATTTCTTATCCAGAACTCAGGTTAACTTAAGAGGAATGTGGCAGCATAAAAAATTTTTGAGGCGCCACCGGCTACTGGGTAATCTTTCCCCTTCCAGGAAAATACCATTGTTTGAGCGTTGGAACTTGCTTGAATATGAAGCTCTGGATCGATAATAAACTGCTGATACAACTGCTTAAAAATACTTCTTAGCAAAGGAAGTAACTGCTTCAAATCTGCATCACTATATCCGCGAGTCGGCTCTGTTTGGGAGTATCTAGAACGTCGTAGTTTTAAAGGCTCGATATTTTTAATTGATAGATCTTGCCACTGATATAAGGAAGATAAGTCAGAGCGCAGTCTGCTTTCAGTACTATCCTTTTATGTACATCGTCTGATTTGATCAAGTAAGCCACAGGATGAACTTTGTAATAACCGTTGGTTCATCCAGTATCTGCTACAGCTATCGAGATCCTAAGGCCTGTAATGTACCAATTTGGGCAGTTTGAGCTCTTGCTGTGGTTAGTGAACGCTGTTGGCACTTTCACATGTGAAAGTTTTTGAGGGACATTGGGTATTTATGAGTGAATAAACAAAGGCCAGAGAACGATGCTCTGGCCTCTCAGTTTTTCTACAGTACGAACGTGTGTAGGTGGGTTTTCGACATTAACCCCTCATAGTAACAAACTCTTCCGCCGCAGTGGGATGAATTGCAACCGTGTTATCAAAATCTTTCTTCGTTGCTCCCATCTTCAATGCAACAGCAAAACCTTGCAGCATTTCATCCATTCCGAAGCCGATACCATGAATGCCAACAATCTTCTCTTCCGGCCCGGCACATACCAATTTCATCCGGCATGGCTGGCGATGTTGAGTGACAGCGGTATACATCGCAGTAAAAGAAGATTGATAAGTTTTCACCTGCTCTTCACCAAATTGCGCCTTGGCCTGAGGTTCAGTCAGCCCCACAGTGCCAATAGGCGGATGGCTGAATACGACGGTTGGAATATTGGTGTAATCCAGATGTTCTTCTGGTTTATTGTTAAACAGGCGCTCGGACAAGCGACGACCTGCTGCAACAGCAACGGGAGTTAATTCCACCGCACCAGTGTTATCACCTACTGCATAAATACCTTTCACATTCGTGTTCTGGTACTTATCAACTCTGATGTAACCTTTTTCATTCAACTCAACGCCGGTGACAGGCAGATTCAGGTTACCTGTTGCCGGTTCACGGCCAATAGCCCAGATTAGAGTATCAACGGTTTGCTGTTTACCGTTTTGTAGTTGCAAGGTCAGGCTGCCATCCGCATTTTTACTTACTGATTTTGGCACCGATTCTGTATGCAAAATAGGCCCTTCAGTATTGATAATGTCCAAGAGTGTTTCAACAATCATCGGATCAAAAGAGCGCAACGGTGCATGTTGACGCACAAATAGATGGGTTTCACTACCAAGTGCATGTAATACACCAGCAATTTCCACGGCAATATAGCCTGCGCCAACAACCGCAACCCGCTTTGGCATCTCTTCCAATGCAAAAAAACCATCAGAATCAATACCATATTCTGATCCTGGTATATCAGGCCGCACAGGACGGCCACCTGTCGCAATCAGAATATGATCTGCGGTGATTTTTTCACCATTTACTTCAATAGTATGTGTATCAACAAAACGGGCAACTCCCTGGATCACATCAACTTTATTGTTACCCAAGCCACGTTCATAAGACTGGTGGATACGATCGATATAAGCAGTGCGACTAGCAATCAGAGTCTTCCAGTTAAAGTGGTTGACTGTCGTATCAAAGCCATAATCTGGCCCATATTGGTGAATAGATTCTGCAATTTGCGCCGCATGCCACATCACTTTCTTCGGCACACAGCCCACATTGACGCAAGTTCCACCCAGTGCTTTAGCTTCAATCAGGGCGCATTTCTGCCCGTACATAGCCGCACGGTTAATTGATGCTATGCCACCGCTGCCACCACCAATTGCTATATAGTCGTAATGTTTGCTCATTCTGGATTGTTTCCATCTAATCAGTTCAAGGGAGTTAATACCCAAAGCCTATTATGGCAAAAAATATCAAGCAGGCATGATGGTTCTGGCTCTCGCTGCCATTGTTAAAAGCTATTCTGGCACAACCCATTTAACCACAGTGTGACCAATGCCTTCCGGCACCAGAACCTGATGTAACCACGGCAGCACCGATTTCATCTGCTGTTCCAGTTTCCAAGGCGGATTAATCACGATCATGCCAGAAGCGGTCATTCCTCGTTGATCGCTATCAGGCCGGACAGCCAACTCAATTTGTAGAATACGGCGAATGCCCGTTGCTTCCAGCTCTTTAACCAGTCGTTTGACGTGCTGGCGTAATACCACCGGATACCACAACGCATAAACACCGGTTGCAAAACGTTTATAGCCTTCTTGAATTGCTTGTATAACAGCCTGATAATCCGATTTCAGTTCATAAGGTGGATCAATAAGAATAAATCCGCGGCGACTCAGTGGCGGCAATTGTGATTTTAATTGCTGATAACCATCTTCACGCACAACTCTAGCGCGGTTATCACGGGAGAATTCATTACGTATTAAGGGAAAGTCGCTCGGATGCAGTTCTGTCAGATTGAACTTATCATCCTGCCGTAACAAATGGCGGGCAATTAAAGGCGATCCTGGGTAATAACGTAAGTGGCTACCTTTATTTAGTGCAGCCACTGCACTCATATAAGCGTTCAATTCCTGCGGCAAATCTTCACGCTGCCAGACGCGGGCAATCCCTTCCAGATATTCACCGGTACGTTCAGCATGTTCACTACCAAGTTGATAGCGGCCCGCACCAGCATGTGTATCCAGATAGAGAAAAGGTTTTTCTTTTTCTTTAAGAGATTCAATGATCAAGCTTTGCACCGTGTGTTTCAGCACATCAGCATGATTACCGGCATGAAAACTGTGACGATAACTTAGCATTAAGTTCAGACCCCAGAGCAGAGAATAGGTTGATTGTCCAGACAGAGTGCCTGACAACTAGAAACCCATCCCAGTAGATGAGACAGATGGTAAGGCTCTATTATAGCCCTATTAATGATAAAAATGGCAGACTGCTGAACTTCCTCCCCTGAAAGCTCTGTGATATTAATTAAAATTTAGGATAAGTAGAAAATTCTGTCCGAATGCAATGTGATATTTAAGCAAGTGATGCTATCTATATTTTCACTGATAATCATAAGTAATACTTACGAACAACCAATAAGTAAAAGTTACGAAATTAAAAAAGACATTAAACGATCACTTAGATATACAAGTCCTTATGTTGATGTTTACCAAACCACTAATCAGAAACAAGGCTAAAAAGTGTTAACACCTACTATGAAAAAATAATCAAAAGGAAAGATAGTAAGAGTGATACAAGAGTTACCTGAACAATTAAGTAATATCGTTAAATGATACGTGTAAAAAATTAAAAGGAAAGGAAGGAAAAAATCAAAAAAGCTGAAAGAAGTTGAAGACAGTTATTAAAAATCTTCAACTTAAAATAGATAAAAATTAAGCTTTTCAGCCAATGAAGAGATATTTCATTGGCTGAATGGTTATATTACCTATCAGGCAACAATAGGCGCACGCCAATCATCCGCGCCGGAAGTCCCTGCGGTTGTATGTTCCCAATTAATCTTACGATAAGACAAAGAAACACGAACCAACTGAGTAAATTCAGCTTTTGTTGGGTCCTGGCAATGAGGCATATTGCAATCAATGTCGATAATAGTGGCATCTTCCAACTGCGTCGTGAAGAAATGCTCTTGTTTCCCTTCAACAGAAGTGCGATACCATTTCAATACTACACTCGTCAGCATTTCACCCGAAGCCAATGCGTTATAAAGCAATGGAACAGATTTATTTAATGCAACTGTAAAACGGAATGGTTTATGAGCACGCTGACCTGAAGGCTGACCTGATTGAGGGTCAGTCGGTACGGTAACGACGTGATCAAATGCTTGAACCAGCATTTCATCTTCATGGCCCTGTACGTAAATATTACCTACTGATTCAGCAGTGAATGAACCCGCAGTAATATTGCCCTGTGTTTTTCCGGTGATGGAAATATAACATGGAGTTGGCATAAAAATATCCTTTATAGAGATTGAGTCAACATTAAGGCAACGTTCATATTAATTTCAATAGTGATTATTTCATCTTGGGAAAGATCACTTATAACTACATTGAACGCCAAAACGATAATAAATACCAACCAGCTCGTTTCAAAATAAAATCTAAATTGCAAAATTTTTAACCCATCACTAACAAATAAAAATATTATAATTAATGCCGTTTTGAAAAGATGTCTTTAGAATTAGCTTTATTTACAGAACAATTAACTGCCAACACGCATTTAATTTAAAGAAAAAATTATATATCTATATGAAATATAACAACTTTAACAACTAAAACCTAAATTATATTTTGGTCAATTAAAAATTGAGAACTAGATCAAAAAAACAAACCAATCCGCCCAGTTAATAACAAAACTAATATTTTCAATCTGAAAGTAATTCTAAGATGTAAACAAAAATACATCTAGAAATACTTTGTTACACAATGAAACAAAAAATCATTTCTATGTCATTTTTATACCTACATAGAGTACTTTAATTAAAAAATAGATTAAGAAACCATCAAGGCGTAACTTATTGCCAAATAAAATAAAACCATCAAAAGGTTGAATAGACAGGTATATTCACATATATTTTAGCTTTACAATAAAAAAACAAAATGAGACACTCTGCCTTGCAGAGCGCTCTATATTGATGCTATTGCTCGATGAGTAAGAATATTCTGAATTTCGTATTTATCTATATGCTCACAGAAAGTCAGCTTACTATCCAATTCAATGCAGTGAATCTCCCGTTTCTCAATCTGGGAGAATTTTATGTTCTCCATCACATATAGGTAGGTATCAAGGGCAACTCTCTCATCAATATTGTTATCAGATAATTCCTAATTGCCTAATTGTATTACCCAAAGGATTTTAATATGAGTAAAAATAGTTCAGGTAGCGTAGCGCCAAAAGAAAGGATTAATATCAAATACGTTCCGAATACCGGTGATCAAGTAGCCGAAATTGAATTACCCCTTAACCTGCTTATTGTTGGTGATCTCAAAGGAACAAAAGAAGATACGCCAATTGAAGAACGGCAAACTGTTTCTGTGCATAAGAATAACTTTAATGCCGTGATGAATGAAGCCAATATCAATCTCACCTTTAGTGTCCCCAATCGTCTCAATGATAATAGCGGAGATGACCTGCCAATTAACCTAGAAATAAAATCACTCAATGACTTCTCACCCGATAACGTCGCGAAGAAAGTACCTGAATTAAATAAACTTTTAGAACTGCGTGAGGCGCTTGTCGCACTAAAAGGGCCATTAGGAAATATTCCGGCATTCCGCACCCGCTTACAGGAATTATTGGGTGATGAAAAAGTCCGCGAACAACTTCTAAAAGAGCTTGAAATCGTCAATCAAAAGTAATTGACTAAAAAGGAGTTTTTAACATGTCCTTGCATGAAGAGAGCAGTACAACATTAACCCCAGGGTCCACTACCTCTTTGCTTGACGAGATTATGTCTCAGGCAAGAATGACGCCGGAAAATGATGGCTACCATATCGCAAAACAGGGTGTTGCCGCTTTTATCAGCAGCATTTTGGATACCGGTACTAGCGAAGAACCTGTCAACAAACTTGTCGTTGATAGAATGATTGTTGAGCTTGATAAGACACTCAGCGCTCAAGTCGATGAAATTATGCACTCCAAAACGTTCCAGGAGCTGGAATCATCATGGCGTTCACTAAAATTGCTGGTTGATCGCACTGATTTCCGTGAAAACATCAAAATCAACATCATCCATGCGACCAAAGAAGAGTTACTGGAAGATTTCGAATTTTCACCAGAAATCATCCAATCAGGTTTATACAAACACGTTTACTCAACAGGTTATGGTCAGTTTGGCGGCGAACCGGTTGCTGCGGTCATCGGTAACTATGCATTCAGCAATAGCTCACCCGATATCAAACTGATGCAATACGTCAGCGCGGTTGGCGCAATGGCTCACGCGCCATTCCTCTCTTCCGTTGCGCCTGATTTCTTTGGTATCAGCAGTTTTACCGAGTTACCAGCGATTAAGGATCTGAAATCTGTCTTCGAAGGTCCGGCACACACTAAATGGCGTTCGCTGCGTGAATCGGAGGATGCGCGTTATCTCGGTCTGACAGCACCACGCTTCCTGTTGCGTCTACCTTATTCAACCGTCGAAAACCCAATTAAAAACTTTAACTA
Source organism: Photorhabdus aballayi (assembly GCF_026153155.1). NCBI lineage: Bacteria > Pseudomonadati > Pseudomonadota > Gammaproteobacteria > Enterobacterales > Morganellaceae > Photorhabdus > Photorhabdus aballayi. The sequence goes on from NZ_JAPFCD010000077.1 coordinate 6,482, forward strand.
TCAGGAAGATGTCAGCAAAGATCACGAACATTTCCTATGGGGTAATACCGCTTATCTATTAGCAACCTGTTTGACTGACAGCTTCGCCAAATATCGCTGGTGCCCGAACATTATCGGCCCGCAAAGCGGAGGTACTGTCAGCGATCTGCCGGTTCACTTGTTCGAAGCAATGGGCCAGATCCAGGCCAAGATCCCAACAGAAGTTTTGGTTACCGATCGTCGTGAATTCGAATTGGCGGAAGAGGGCTTTATCACCCTGACAATGCGTAAAGGCAGTGACAACGCCGCATTCTTCTCTGCCAACTCAGTCCAGAAGCCAAAAGTTTTCCCCAATACTCGTGAAGGGAAAATGGCTGAAACCAACTACAAACTGGGTACTCAACTGCCCTATATGTTCATCATCAACCGCCTTGCGCACTACATCAAAGTGCTACAGCGCGAGCAGATTGGTTCCTGGAAAGAACGTCAGGATTTGGAGCGTGAACTGAACACTTGGCTGAAACAGTACATTGCTGATCAGGAAAATCCACCAACGGATGTCCGTAGTCGTCGCCCCCTGCGCTCTGCCCAAATTCAGGTTTTAGATGTGGAAGGAGATCCAGGTTGGTATCAAGTGGCAATGCAGGTTCGCCCTCATTTTAAATATATGGGAGCCAGCTTCGAGTTGTCACTAGTAGGGCGTTTGGATAAGGAGTAATGAATCATGGCTGCGCTGTACAGTTGGAATAGAGAAGGTTCTGCCAGCTTGTTCGAGCGTATTCAGGGGAAGAGCTCCGGTTCTTCCCGCCAATCAAGAATGCGTGAGCTACTCAACTCCATAAAACGGCACCTGAATCATGTTCTTAATACTCATCCAGGCGCCTGTCAGAGTGCGGCTGATCTTGGCGTCATTGATCTCAATGACGCCACAACCACGGCAACTGACTTTAAACAAAGTATTGAACAGGCAATAGAGCACTGCATCAGAAATTATGAACCGAGAATATCGTCAGTCACTGTCAATGCAATCCACGATGATAGTGATCCGCTGTTGTTACGTTTTCACATCAGCGCCCAGGTATCCCTGGATGATATTCATGACGTTGTTGAATTTAACATTCAACTGGATAACAACCGGCGTTATTGCCTAGAGAGGACTCAATAAAATGTCACTTGAAAAATATTTTAGAGAGGAATTGGATTACATTAGGCAATTGGGGCGACAAGCCGCAATTGAACATCCTCACCTCGCCTCATTTTTGTCTGAACAAGGCTCTGACCCGGATGTTGAGCGTCTGCTAGAAGGATTTGCCTTTCTCGCGGGTAACTTGCGGGCAAAAATTGATGATGAATTCCCTGAACTCACTCATGGATTGTTGCACATGTTATGGCCAAATTACCTACGGCCAACGCCTAGCATGACCATTATCCAATATACGCCTGATGATAGTACCACCACAAAAGCTATGCATATCCAACGCGGAACTCAAATCAAGAGCCGTCCACTGGCGGATGATAGCGAAGATGATGAGAATGAAGATACTTACTTAAGCAAGACTAATACTCAAAAAACAGAGCAAGGCCATCGCTGTACTTTCACCTTATGCCGCGATGTTTGGCTGTTTCCAATGTCTATCCGGGACATTTCGGTCAATAACAGTAACGAACAAGGTGTCATCGGTCTGAATTTCACCTCAAAAACAGAACTTAACTTACAGGAACTACAACTTGATAAGCTGCGTTTTTATCTAAGCGGCGATGATTACAGCAGTACACAACTCTATTTTTGGCTCAGTTACTACCTTGAGGATGCAAAACTTGTCGTAGGCGATACCACGATTCCATTGTCGGATTTTGACTTCGTTCCAGTAGGTTTTAATCGGGAAGACGCCCTATTGCCTTACCCGAAAAATGCCTATATGGGTTATCGCGTCTTACAAGAGTACTTCTGTTTTTCTGAAGGTTTTTTATTTTTCGATGTTACGGGTTTTCCTAAGTTACCGGCAGATCTTAAAGCCACAGATTTCACGCTGAACCTCTATTTCTCAGAAGCACTGCCGCCAGAAATCAAAATCCGTCAGGATACTTTTCGGCTGCATTGTGTTCCGGCAATCAATCTCTTCCCAATGGATGGTGAAGTTATTCAATTGGATGGTAGTCAGGACGAATATCCATTGAGAGTCAACTATAGTCATCCTAATCGCTATGATATTTTTTCCGTGGATAAAGTGGAAAGCTATCTGGTCGGTAATGACGGTAAACCTGACCTCTCCAGAGGGGTGGAACGGATCTATGTGCCATTTGAAAGCTTTCATCACCAAATCGAACACGAAAGCGAACTCAACACTCGCTATTTCCGTATTAGGGTTAAAGAGTCACCCTTTCGTAACGGGCTTGAACACTATATCTCTTTCGTGCGTGGCGATGCATCACTGCTACTGGAGTTGGAGCGCAGTGAAAGTATCTCTATCCGACTAACTTGTACCAACCGCGAATTACCCTTGCAACTCCGGGTAGGTGATATTAATTACGCTTTAGAGGGCAGCCCGTCATTTGCGCCATTTCGCAACATAACCCGCCCATCCGTTCCACTCTATCCATCAATGAGCGGCAAGTATCACTGGTCGCTTATTTCCAATATGTCGCTGAACTATATGACACTATTGAACAAAGGCGCACTAAAGGAGGTACTAAGTACTTACGATCTCCCCAGCATATATAACCGACAATCCTCACGGTCATCACAAAAACGGCTAGATGCAATTGAACGGATCGAAACGAGGCAAATAGACCGACTATTTAAAGGTCTCCCGGTACGTGGTTCGGAATCAACATTGTATATCCGGCAACAGGCTTTCTGTTCTGAAGGAGAGCTCTATATGTTCGGCACCATACTGTCACGCTTCCTTGCGTTATATGCCAGCATTAACTCCTTCCACATGTTGAAGGTGGTCAATTTAGATAATCAGGAATGCTATCAATGGCCGGTACAAATAGGTCAACATGCGTTGATGTAACGGGTAAAGACTCGCCAGAAAAACGCTTATTGGATGTATCAAAATATGATTTTTATCAATTGGTTGAATTACTCAACCAATTGGCGGTAGCGTGGGAAAAAACTGGGCAAACTAATCGTCCTGACCGTGAAGCAATCTGTTTTACATCCAGTGCCAGCCTAGCTTTTCCAACTAGAGATATTGTCTCTGTGAAACGCACCAAACAAGGTCGTTTTCATGTAGAAGTCTCTTTCCTTGGGCTACATGGCAGCCAGTCCCCCATGCCTGGTTACTACCTTGATTCGCTAGCATGGGAAGACGCTCAAGATGAAAATCGACTGACAGACTTTCTTAATATTTTCAATCACCGCTCAATCGTCATTCTTTACCAGATCTGGCGGAAATATCGCTATTACATCTGTTTCGACAAGAATGGGCAGGATGATTTTTCCCAGCGCATGTTCGCTTTGGTAGGACTTGGCAGTCGTGTGAACCGAACTCATTTGAACATCAACCATAGCAAAATGCTAGCCTATGCTGGTTTGTTAGCCAACCCAGGCCGATCTCCAGAAGTGATATGCAGCTTGGTTTCACACTGTTTTGATCTGCCAGACGTTACTGTTCATGGCTGGCAATTACGGAAAGTCGCCATTCCCTTATCACAACAAAACCGTTTGGGTAAAAAGCTGACAATAGATGGTCAGAAAAATACGAAAATGTCCGTATTAGGTGAAAACTTCACCATCGGATCATGGGTAAAAGGCTACAATAGTAAGTTTATGTTATGCATCAACGATCTCTCCCGTGAACATTTCCTGTCATTTCTTCCCGACGGCAAAAATTTCCTACCATTGGTGATGTTTATCTGTTTTGTCCTGCGTGATCAATTAGCTTGGGATCTGCGTCTTGGCTTGGCTGAAAACCAGGCAGGCGGCATGGTGCTTGGCACGAAATTAAACAATAACCTGGGGTGGACCAGCTTTCTCGGCGAGCCGGAAAAGAAACCTTTTATCACGATTTCAGTGAGTGGATAAAGACGATGGAAAAACAACAGCCAACCCTTTCATTACGAGTACTCAATAGTGATCAACTGGAAAGTGGTAAATCCGCCAGTTGCCTATTCTCCACTCAAGGCGGCACTGTCGGCAGCAGTGAGAGCCATCTTTGGTCCATTCAGGATCTGCAAGGCAATATCAATCCTTCACAATTTACTATTCAGTGGCGTGATGGCGCATTCTGTCTGCAAATGATCGCCGGCCCTCTGTCTGTGAATCAATCACCATTGACCTCTGGTGCTAACTTCATCCGACTGCAACAAGCGGACGAAATTACCATTGGTAAGCTGGTGATCAAAAGTTATATCAGTTTTTCCGACGCAGATCGTATTGATCCCATGACAGTATCACCGGAATCACTAGTCTCCAGTTATAGCAATCCACTGGACGCAATGATGGAGAAAAAACCTGTTCAGGATACCGCGTTCACCGATCATGGTTCTTTGGCGCCCACGATTAAGCACGATTTCAGCCACGATCCGCTTAAGGTTCTCGATAGTGAAAATTTAACCACATTGGACCAGACCTTAGAGAGTGACGACATAACACAAAGCCTGCAACAGGGCCATTACCAAGCTCCATTATTCTTCTCTCCCCTCTCAGATAACAGAGGCAATGCTATGGATCGGGATTTTGTTGATTTACCGAATATATCTTCACCTCTAAGTGAACAGTATCAGGACATGGAACAGCAACATGTTGCTATCACACCATTGATGCGAGGGTTGAACACACAATTACCTTTACATAATAGTCAGCAGGCTAACGACTTTCTGGAAGAAATGGGTAAAACCATGAAAGCGGCCATTGAAGGTTTACTGGTATTGCAACGTACACAGCACGGGCTGCGTGATAAACAATTGCGCCCTATTGAAGATAATCCATTACGGCTGAACATGGATTACAACACCACTATGCAGGTGATGTTTGCCGATCAAAAAAGCCCTGTACATCTCTCTGCCCCCTCCGCTGTCGCTGAAAGCTTACATAACCTGCAATTGCACTATCAGGCTAACCGGATTGCAATCACTGCCGCCTTGAACACCATGTTGGATGCTTTCTCACCGGAACATTTACTGAATCGTTTTGCCCAATACCGCCGCAGCAATGAAACACAGGAAAAAAATGCAACTTGGGCATGGGAAATGTACACCAGTTACTACCGCGAACTGGCTTCCAGCCGCCAACAAGGATTTGAAAAACTGTTCGGTGAAGTCTATGAACAAGCTTATGACCGTGCTCTGCGTCAAGGTTTAGAGGATAGCCAGTAATGAAGCGCTCCGGCGGTAATACCTCATGGTCCGGTTGCTATACCGTATGGTTTGTCTTGCTGGCAGCGCTGATATTAAGCGGCTGTAGCAGTGCATGGCAAGCAACGAAGAAAGTCGGACAGGTAGTCTGGGACCCATCGACTCCAGTTGGTCAACCCGCGAACTTACCTTCCACCGTCGCGATCACTTTGCTGGCAGAACCTGATATCAACCCAAATAAAAATGGAGAATCCACTCCGGTTGAAATGCATCTGCTCTATCTCAGTGAAGATTCCCGTCTACTTGCCGCTGATTATGACCAACTGGCGAGTGACAAGCTGGATAAAGCGCTGGGGAAAAATTATATCGACCATCAGGATTACACCTTATTGCCGGGGCAGTACAAGCCATTGCCAGTCATCCCGCTGGAAAAAAATAGCCGTTACATCGGCGTTATCGTTCGTTATGCCGATATTAATCAATCCGAATGGAAAAAGGTCATCCGTGTGAAAGACACAGGACAGCAGTACCACATTCTGGTGCATATCAGAGCGAACGAAGTTGAACTTAGAAAAGAGGAACAATAATTATGTCAGGTAAAAATCGGGTGATTTGGCGTGAAGGATTATTCATCAAGCCACAACATTTTCAGCAACAACAAAAACATAATGACTATCTGGCTCATAGCCGCCTGACGACCTTTATCGAACACTATTATGGTTTCAGTTCCTTGACTATCGACCAAGATCTTCTTGCTCTTGGGCGTATCAGTATTACCGAGGCCAGCGGTATTATGCCGGATGGCACCATATTCTCTATTCCCCATCAGGATGCCATTCTCCAACCGCTTGATGTGATCGATATTAACGGACCTGGCAGCAAAAATATCTACCTGGCGCTGCCCATGACTAACGATACCTTTAATGAAATTTCCCATCCTGAATCTAGGCATGCTGGGGCTGTACGTTATCGCGAACATATAAATAATATCCGTGATTTGCATACGGATGATGGTGATGTCAGCCCTGTCACTCTGGCACAACTGACACCGATTCTGAAACAAGGATCAGAAGACCTCAGTGCTTTTTCCTTGCTGCCGCTATGCCGGATAAAAGAGAGGCTTACAGGCGGAGCCCTCGCTCTTGATAAGGAATTTATCCCGACTTGTACTGCGGTCAAAGCATCCGAAAAACTGCAACGCTATATGGGTGAAATAGAAAACTCACTAACGGAACGAGCTCAAACCCTTGCGAAGCAGATTGGTTTACCTGGTCAGCAAGGCGTTGCTGATGTATCTGAATTTATGATGCTCCAGTTACTTAACCGAGTTCATCCGTGGTTTACCCATTACTCTAAACAAGCTCTTCTTCACCCCCAAGACTTCTTCACCCAAGTTCTCCAAACTTGGGCTGAATTGAGAACATTTACGAATAAATCCCGTTTGGCCAACAAAGTGTTCAATTATGATCATAACAATCTAACCGAAACATTCCAGACCCTCATGCTTCACATGCGCCGGGAAATGAATGTCGTTCTGATGCCACGAGCAGTCTCCCTACCGTTACAGGTTCAGGGGAATGGTTTCCGGGTAGCAACCATCCCTGATCCCGATCTATTGCACAAAGCCGCTCTCATCTTAGCTGTTCGCGCACAGATTCCACAGGAGCAGTTACGCCGACAGTTCATTCAGCAGATCAAAGTTGCGTCGCAGGAAAAAATCCGCGAAATGGTCAGCGTCCAGTTACCCGGAGTCGCTATAGAGGCGCTTTCCGCCGCTCCACGTCAATTGCCTTATCACGTCGGTTACACCTATTTCCGTTTTGATCAACAAGGTCCGGTATGGCAAGAGATTTTGAAGGGCAACTCCATCGCTTTCCACGTTTCAGGAGAATTCCCTGGATTAGATATGCAGCTCTGGGCAGTCAGTAATGGGATTGACTAATGAAAACTGAAACCATAAATGACAATCTTATTCCGACGCAGGAGGTCACTGATAATACTGTGCATCTTCAGTATCAGTTACCACTACGCGGAGAAAGCCTAAACCCAATGATCGATGCCGCCACACCGCTGCTCGGCATGGTCATGCGCCTAAAAGACATGGGTGAACAACCGCTGCCGGACCAGCTTTATCAACAGGTCGTTACTGATATCCAGGCAATCGAACAACTTCTACAAACCAAAGGCTATGAGCCGGGCGCCATTATCTCTTTTCGCTATACACTCTGTACCTTCATTGATGAAACCGCATTGGGTCATGGTTGGAACAGCAAGAATGAATGGTTACAACAATCACTGCTGGTGCGATTCCATAACGAAACCTGGGGTGGTGAAAAAGTCTTTCAGTTGTTAGATCGTTTGATGGGTGAACCTCAACGCTATCAACATCTGCTGGAGTTTATCTATCTCTGCTTTTGCCTTGGCTACCGTGGTCGCTATAAAGTGACCTCGCAGAAAAGTGACGACTTTGAGCGTTTATTCCGTCGATTACACCAACAACTGCATGCACTACGGGGCGAAGCTCCACCCATCATTCTCCACAGTAACGCCAATGAGCGTGATGATCGCTATCGCTTGGGTAAACGTCTGACCATTAAACATCTGTTCTGGAGCGGTATTACGCTGCTCGCCATTGTTTATGGCTTCTATGCTATCCGTCTGCATAACCAAACCCAGAACATCTTACAACAGCTAAATAACTTACTGAGCTAGGAAAGAACCGATGATTCAGATTGATCTACCTACATTAGTTAATCGCTTAAATCCGATGACTCGGCACGCTCTAGAAGCAGCAGCAGCGCAGTGTGTCAGCCAGCAACAACCTGAGATCACTGTTTCTCAGTTACTACTGCAAATGATCAACACGCCTCTTAGTGATGTCAGAGCGATCTTCAATCAAGCAGAAGTGGATAGTGATCTACTGAAAGAACAACTTGATCAGATGATCCCTCACCATCAAGCAATGGTTCAGGCTTATCCTAACTTCTCTCCAATGCTGGTGGAGTGGTTACAGGATAGCTGGCTGTTAGCATCGACTGAGATGCAACATCAGGAATTACGCAGCGGCGTCATGCTGATGACCTTGCTGTTCAGCCCGTTACGCTACCTGACACCACAATCGGCACGTCTTTTATCGGGAATAAACCGCGAATTGTTACGCCAGAATTTTGCCCAATGGACAGCGGGTTCTGCCGAACAACCAGTTGTGGAAAGCGATAAAAATGGGCAAGGCAAAGCTGCCGCCAGCAGTGATAGCCTGCTCGCCCGTTTTACTCAAAATATGACAGAACAAGCTCGTCAGGGAAAACTCGATCCTGTTCTATGCCGTGATAGAGAAATCGACCTGATGATCGATATTCTCTGCCGTCGCCGTAAAAATAACCCGATTGTGGTGGGTGAAGCAGGCGTCGGTAAAAGTGCGCTCATTGAAGGGTTGGCTCTGCGCATTATCGACAACCGAGTACCGGAAAAACTGCGTAACAGTGAATTGATGACATTGGATCTGGGGGCATTACAAGCAGGCGCGGCAGTAAAAGGTGAATTTGAAAAACGTTTCAAAGGCATTATGAATGAAATAAATCAGTCATCCGTACCGATTATTCTATTCATCGATGAAGCTCATACCCTGATTGGCGCAGGTAATCAACAAGGCGGACTGGATATCTCCAACCTACTAAAACCTGCTCTGGCACGTGGTGAGTTGAAAACAATCGCTGCAACCACTTGGGGCGAATACAAAAAATATTTCGAAAAAGATGCAGCCCTCTCCCGCCGTTTTCAACTCGTTAAAGTGGCCGAACCGACTGCGGAAGAAGCCATCATTATTATGCGTGGCCTGCGGGCAATCTATGAACACTCTCATGGCGTATTAATCGATGATGAAGCACTAAAAGCCTCCGCGGTATTAAGCGACCGTTACCTCTCTGGACGCCAGTTACCAGACAAAGCTATTGATGTGCTGGATACCGCTTGTGCCCGCGTTGCCATCAACTTGACTTCACCTCCGCGCCAAATTTCTGCCCTGAAAAACCAATTGCATCAGCAGCAAATGGAATCAGACGTGCTGGCAAGGGAACAGCGCATGGGACTCAATCAGCACACTGATAGACTGGATGAACTGCGGCAACAACAGCAAGAAACCACGGAGAAATTGGCTGAACTAGAAACCAGTTGGCAGCAGCAACAACAATTGGTTCAGCAAATTATTGAACTACGCCGTCAGCTATTAACCGACGAAACAGAATTGACCAACCAGGCAGAAGAAAGCGAAACATCGGCAGAGATAACAACTGAAGAGTTGATTGCGCAATTGGCTGAACTTAATGAGCAGTTGGAACAATTACAGCAACAACAAACGCTCGTTTCTCCTCATGTGGATAAGAACCAGATTGCGGCGGTTATCGCTGAATGGACTGGCGTACCCCTTAATCGCCTGTCACAAAGTGAACTCTCCGTGGTGACTGAACTGCCAACTCATTTGGGACAAAGCATAAAAGGACAAGATCTTGCTATCAAATGCCTGCATCAACATTTGTTGACTGCCAGAGCCGACCTGCGCCGTCCCGGTCGTCCATTGGGCGCCTTCTTGTTGGTAGGACCAAGTGGTGTTGGTAAAACCGAAACCGTTTTACAGATTGCGGAATTAATGTTTGGTGGACGTCAATATCTGACCACTATCAATATGTCGGAATTTCAGGAAAAACACACCGTTTCCCGCCTGATTGGTTCCCCTCCAGGCTATGTTGGATATGGGGAAGGTGGTGTACTCACCGAAGCTATTCGCCAGAAACCTTATTCCGTCGTCCTGCTTGATGAAGTGGAAAAAGCCCATCCTGATGTACTGAACCTGTTCTACCAAGCTTTCGATAAAGGTGAGTTAGCCGATGGGGAAGGCCGGGTGATTGACTGTAAAAATGTGGTCTTCTTTTTAACTTCCAACTTAGGCTATCAAACTATCGTCGATAATGCCGATAAACCAGAAGAGATGAATGACCTGCTTTATCCTGAACTGGCGGCTTTCTTCAAACCAGCATTACTAGCGCGAATGGAAGTAGTGCCTTATCTACCGTTGGGATACGACACCCTGAAAACCATTATTCAGGGCAAACTGGCGCGCCTCGATAACCTGTTGCGTCAACGCTTCAATGCCGAAGTTACCCTTAGTGATGATGTGGTTGAAGAGATACTGCAACGAGCAACCCGGGCTGAAAATGGCGCACGCATGCTGGAATCGATCATTGATGGCGCTTTATTGCCGCCGTTATCTTTGCTGTTGTTGCAAAAAATGGCTGCCGGCAAGCAGATCAGCACCATCCAGCTAACCGTTAACGACCATCAATTCAACGCGGTGGTTGAGGAGATACCATGAAACAACGGCTGAAAAGCGCATTAGCGTTACTGGAAAATGACTCTATCGAGCAACTGGTTCATCACTTTCTCCAGGTGAATCACCAACGCCAGCGTTTTGACGCCTTGCTGGTCTCTCTGCTTAACGTGAATGAAAACCGTCTGGAATGCTACCGGCTGCCAGCACCCAATCAGATAAGCGCGCTGCAACTGGATGTCAATATCGGTGATATCAACCATCCACTGGTACAAATATTGTATAAAGGTACCCCCACAACTTGGGGATCGCTCAATCAAGGGGTACGAATAGACAATCGAAACTTTCGCCTCTTCGTCGAAGAACTGCCTAACCGCTGCGGCCTACATGCTATCCCGTTGTTTAATTGCAACGGGCAAGCGTGTGGCGTAATTGCTATTTTCGCCAAAGATGTCCATCGTTTTGCTGACGATAGCAACATGTTTTACATCTACTGCCATGTCATGCAACACCGATTGAAAAAATTGCAGGAGCTGGAACAACTGCGTGCGCAATTGCGCCAGATCCGCCAGGTTTTTCAGACACAGCGCCAAAAGGAAAAACAGCTTGATGAGCTGCTGGCTTCGTTAAGCTCCACCGCAGAAAACAAAACATCCGCCAGTGTCTCTCACGATTACAGCAAAATCGACGACTTACCTCAGGCACTCGAAGAGTTCGAATGTGCCGTACTGATACAACGCCAACATATTTATGGCAATAATACCAAACAGATTGCCGCAAGCTTGGGTATTGCGCCCCGTACACTGACTTACAAACTGGCGAAATACAGGTGTAAATTATGAGTTTTCTGTTACTGGTCAGTTCATTAATCGCCTCTCTGACAGGCAAACCGGATATTCAGCCAGCTCAGGAAACCACAACAGCACCTTCACTACCTGCTTTGTTGCAATGCCGGGCAGAATCGTCACCGTTGGTCAGACTCGATTGCTATGACCGTCTATTGGATAAACTGGATAATATTGCCGTTATCCCGTTAGAAAAAACTGGCCCTGTCTGGAAACAAGCAATGGAACAGGAGATGAAACGAACTGACCATTCAACCGGTTTTATCACCACCCAATCTGAAAGCCTACCGACTCGCGTCATACTGACCACACCCGCGATTGGTGTTCCACCGCCACGGCCAGTACTGATGCTGAGTTGTATCGATAACATTACCCGAATACAAATTGCCCTGGCTAAACCCCAAGATAATGGCACTGTGATGATTTCGACGGAAATCAGCCAATTCAGTGCTGACTGGTTCTTACGCGAAAACGGCTACCTGCTGGAATCCAGCCGTGGACTACCGGGCATTGAAGAACTAAAACGACTGATGACAGGAAAAACCCTGACCATCAAAACCAGCAACGGAAACCGCATGACATTCAACATTTCTCAACTGGAACAGGCGGTGAAACCTTTACGCTCCGCCTGTCGCTGGTGATCCCAATGGATATCAGGAAACAATTTGACTGGCAGGGTCTCCTGCTGACACCTCTATCGGATGAACTCATCAGCCGGGAGCTGGATGAAAACGAACCCGCCTGGGAATATATTGATGGGGAAATGGTTAAGCTGGGATCACTGGCCCATTCCAGCATTAATATTGAAGAGATCCAGCGTCAGGCTCTGCAATTATTTAGCGAAAAAAGCAAAGATTTCAGACTGATGGTGCATTTGTTGCGGACACTGCAACACGGCAGTAATCCCGCTGAACTCATCCTGGCGATGGAGCTGTTAGCCGATTACATCCAACATTACTGGCAGACAGCCTGGCCACAAAAACCATTGCTCAAGCGCCGCCTGGCACAACAGGTGATTAAACGTTTTGACTCTGCGCAACCCGGCTTCTGCGAACAGGCGGATGAAACTCAGCGAGAAGAGGCGCAGGGCGCACTGGCTCATCTGGCACAATGCTGGCATACCGATGAACCGGCACTGGCTAAAGAGATCGACCAGTTACGCCCCCGCTATGCCCGTAAACCTGAGCCAAAACCGGCTGCCGCGCCGGCTGAATCGACAGAAACGACGGCACAATCCGCAAACACTTCAGCATCGACATCCACCCCCATACCGGATGTCACCGTAGACAGTTCCAGTGAAAAAGCCTGGAAACAGACGCTCTTGACCGTGGCCGACCTGATATGTGAACGCCAGTCTGATTCCCCTGTGGGTTACCGTCTGCGTCGTTATGCGATCTGGTACACACTGACTACAGCGCCGATGGCGAACGGCACAGGCAAAACACCGCTGGCGCCGACGTCGGCAGACCGTACCGCAGAGTATCTGGCGAAACTCCCGGCGGCGGATAAATCCCTGCTGCAACAGATAGAACAGAGTCTGACCCTGGCCCCTTACTGGCTTGACGGGCACGCTATCGCCGCTCAGGCCGCCGAGAAACTGGGCTACCGCGCCGTGGCTGACGCTATTCGCGATGAACTCCGGGC
>NZ_JAPFCD010000078.1:0-19235 GCF_026153155.1 Photorhabdus aballayi
CATGATTTCACTGGGATACATGCGACCTTGTCGGCGGCGTAGACGGTATCCGTTATCAAGACAAAACTGCGTCCACTGAGGGATGAAAAAACGGCAAAAATCGTCGACATCGCAGAAAATTTCCACTAACTTATCCATAGCCTGTTCCTCCCCGGAGCTGTTTTCGGCGTTCACCAAAACTTTGCTCCCGGAACAGGCTTCTCGTCAATTTCTTATCCAGAACTCAGGTTAATTACGATGCCAATACCATAGTGTATCGCTATAAACCCAAAGCCAAACCACTAGAGTTAATTATTCCAAGACTACATTTATATCGAGAGATTTAATGGCAGAATACGGGGTTTAAGGAGCAATGGAACAGCAAACGCCGTTAATAGGTTATTTTAAATAGCCATTTAATTATAAATCAATTTGTTATCACTATTCATTAAATTCCCTCAGTTCTCCTCTGCTGACGGCCTCCGGAACAGTAAAGGAATAACGTTCCTGCATATTGACATGTCCGCATTGTAACAGTGATAGTTTTTCAACATCTTCATTCTGAACTGGATAACCTTCCCGTCTGAGTTGTTGCCTTTTCAATTCACCAAAGCCCTTTTCTATCTCCCAACGCTCTCAATAAATCTTTAACCGCTTTTCAAAAGGATAACGAATGGGATCTTTCAAAGAAGTCAGAAAGCCTTTTAATTTTCCTTGTGGAGTTTTCAGGCTGATCGTGGGTTCCGTTTTGGAATCTGTTTACTATGGACATTCGTCATTTTCGAGGATTCCTTCGCTGACCTCCTATAATGGCAACTAAAAAGTGTACCACATTACTTTTAATTTCGAGTATGATGATTTTTGTTAGGTATTTTTATGAGTTACTCGCATTTTAAAATTTAAACTTGTGTCAAAAAATTGATTTATTGATAATAAGTTACAGTAACGTTACATTTTATATTAGCCATACAAATAAGTTTCATCCATTAAACTTTCAATTCATAGGAAGAACATGAATAATAATGAAATAAGAGAAGGCATTGACACTTTATTAGCCTCTGATGCTGAAATTATTACAGATGTAAAAATATTAAAGTTAGAAGTCGCTCCAGCATCAGATGCATCAAATAATGTTCGAGTAACATATAAAGATAATTGGGGAAATATTCATGATAAACTCTACCTTGCACACCCTGATAGTTATATAACAGGCGTTGGACTATATATAACATTATTACTTGCTTTGTTTGGTGATTCCTCTGTCACTTTTAAAACTACGGGAAATATAAGTGACAATGGTTATGGTTATATTTCCGGCGTTATAATACAAAATAAAAAATGATGCAATACAGTTAAAGAAATGAATCAATAGCATTTAAAAAACCACTTCAGTAGGAAGTGGTTTTTACAACTTGGATTTGACTAATAACTATAAGGTTAAAGTTTAAAAAATTATTCGTAATAATTGTTACGAATCTTTATCTTATTTGAATAGGATATTTTAGGCCGTATTTCATCCTATAAAATTCACTAAATATTTTTTTAGTTATGTAGAAGAGGCTTTTTACTTTTATTGTTGTCATGAAATTTTATGGCAGCATTTAATGATTGGAATATGCAAGGATCATAAGGAGAGGATATGTACATCTACACTGGAAAATTGAAATCAATCTGGTCTTCAGCAGGCGATAACTTGGTTGTAATCTTTCCATCTGAAATTGAAGTCAACCAGCCAGTAATTGTTTCATGGGAGTCGTCAGTTATCGTCAACGATAATCTCGATGAATCCAAAAATTTAAGTGGCGTAATTAGCGAGCTTGAACCACAGGAGTTTGGTTTTAACATTTCCATTGATTGGGGGCAGAATTTCCGATTGATTGGATTAATTGCTACGGGCAAAGAGTCTCTAATTATCGCAATGAAGGATAAAAATGGTGACACATTGTTTACATCGACGTTAACTAACCTTCAAGAGCAGGAAGTGCCGCCGGTTGTCAGCCGACTTATAAAAAATACCCTTCAGGATGTCCCAAATGGGATTAAGCCTCTAGGAAGTGCCAGCACAATGCTTAACGGTATATGGGAGGACAGTACAATATTTAACGATACCGACTCAATATGGTTTTGTGAGTTAGTTGATTCAAGCGATGATACTGTAATGAAAACCGCTGTCTACGGTGCGCTTAGTCTCGGAGTGACCGCCCTCGGTCTGGTTCCCGGAGGAATGGTGGCGGCCGCATCCCTTGCCGCCGCAAGTACAGCTATTACACTCATCTCGGGGGCCGATACGTTGTGGGGTGGCACAGAGCCGAATAACGGAAAGTTGCCCCCTGGTCGCTCCATCACCAAAGAAAGTGGTTTTCTGAAAAATAACTGCGTTTATTTGACGCGTTTAACGGTTTTGCCAGAAGGCAGTAATCGTCTTGTCCTTCAGATGTATAAAAAAGATGGATTAAAAACAGGCCAATATAGCATAACGGAACTCATTAAGGAAGTTACGCCCCAAAATATGCTTAACTTAGTGCTGGATTCTGCGAAGAAGGTTGTCAGTTATTCGTATATTGAAATTGACGCGTTTAAAATAATTAACAAATCCCACTCTCAATTTGATATGCGAAGCAATTTGATTAACGATGATGCTGATGTGGGGTTTAGTTATAAGGCCACTAGAAATCTCGACGATCTTATTCAAGGTTCAAGGTTTGAATTTGATTCGTGGATGCCCGACATTGAATTCTCGTATGACCCTCATTATCTTAGCGGCATCACTACCCATCGGAAATATTATCTCGCGAACGAAAGCGGTAACGCGATCTTCGAACTTCCGGATAATCCATCAATGCCATTATTAAGATTAAAGTGGCGTGAGGTTATAATCCCCTATAATAGGAAGGAGTTGGGAAGAGCGAGTACTCAGGGCGATGTGTTGGAGATAATCAAAAATAATCGGAATTACGTTGTCTGGAGCTGGCAAGAGCAAGAGAACGGTGAGATATATGGATACGAAACACTGAATAAAATTGTTGCTCAACAACATGATAAAAAGCACGCATCGTACGTATATCTCAGAGTGAGTTCTGAAACACCGTTTACAAAAGTTAACAGCGTTTAGTTGAATAATTTTGGAAATTTGACTTTTGCGAAGCTAATTTTTTAATCGGTTAAATCCATGCAAATTTATCAATGACCATTTGAGAGACGTTATTGATCAATATCTTTTGGTAGTTTCTTGCCACGGGCGTGTGCCGTTTCCAACCCGGCATTCGTCCGTTCTCGGATCAGATCACTCAAAGGTACTGAAAAACTAATACCTTTTTCCTTGAGTCCATCAGGGCATCCCCTTCCTGCAGAACCATTTTGGCATCTTTGAGACGCTGGCATTGCTAATTAATACGAAAAGATTTTTCAGCCGCCTTTTTGTTTCCGGCTATTCAGCATGTGCAGTTTCAAAAGGAAGCTGAACCCAACCTCCGATAGGCATGTACTATGCTAAAAATAATGTTCGTCTTTACGTGGTTGGCATTAAATACGACTTGTGAGTTTGATGTTTGCACCTTTTGTTCTATAATTAATAGTATGTTGTAACTAAATGTGTTATTCAAATGAGTAAATATTTATCAATTGAAGATTTAACTAGTTGTTTTCAAAAGCAAGAAAATAAGTTGAAACAATTGTATGAACAATTAAGTAGCTATTTTTTGTTAGCCGCTCATGTGTTCGTTTTGCCTGATGTAGAAAAAGGCAATGAACATGATGCTGTAACAGAAATAATTGTTAATGAAATGACAGGTAATGACGCACTAAATTTAGGATTAAGTCATTATCAGAAGCTATTTATATATCACAATAATCAAAATATCAGCAGTAAAACTGCCGTTCGTCTTCCCGGTGTATTATGTTTTTCAGTGAATCAACAACAATATCACTCTGCTTTACTATTGATTGAAGAAATTAATAAATTAAAAGCAGAACTCGAACATATCGTAACTGTTCAATCAGGGGTGGATAAAGAGCAGCGGTTTGAGTTTGTTCACAGTCAGTTACATGGGTTGATAACTTTAAATGCCTACAGAACTATCACTCCCCTTCTCAATCCTGATTCAGTTCGTTTTGGTTGGGCGAATAAAAATATCATCAATAAAGTGACAAAAGACCAAATTCTGCAACGTTTGGAAAAAAGTTATAACGCGGGTCGTGCCGTTCCCCCCTATTCTCGTGAACAATGGGTAGCATTGGTTGGCAAGGAAATCACCGATATAAAAAAATTACCTGATGATGTAGTTTTAAAAATCAAGCGACCGGTGAAAGTACAACCCATTGCACGAGTCTGGTATGCGGAACAACAAAAGCAAGTGCAATATGCTTGTCCCCTGCCAATAATCGCGTTTTATGTTAACTATGGCGATAATCAACCAAAGATAGGGAGACTTGCTAATTACGATGTCAACGCCATAGTGCATCGCTATAAACCCAAAGCCAAACCACTGGAATTGATTATTCCAAGACTACATTTATATCGAGAGATTTAATGCATGGTTGCTTATTTGACCCAACATAGTCAATTGTCTATTATAATAATGACAAATGACCAAGGAGGTGCTTATGCGAGTTTTCACACCAAGCCACAAAATCCAGAGTAACCCACTTTGGCGAACAGTTGGTTTCCCATCAAACAGTGGGCCACATTTGAATGCAATATTAGATGAAGGGTTGCCAGTCACTATAGTTGATAAGATACAAAATTGGTCAACGTTTGGTAAAGGGGATATTCTGCGGATTGCTGGTATACAAATACGCAGCTATTCAAGACGCTGCTCAGGTAAAGGCAAATTTACTGCTGATGAAAGTCAGCGCATTGCCCGGTTTATACGTGTCATGGACCATGCGGTAGATTTATTTAACGGTGACAAAGATAAAGCAGCTCAATGGATGAAACGCCCTATCCGGGGTTTAGGATACGTAACCCCTGAATCAATGCTCGACACAGAAAGCGGGGCGCTAGATGTAATGAATCTTATAGGCAGAATTGAGCACGGAATTGTATCGTGATCCTATACCGATTTACCCGTTCAAAATATGTCGAATCCGCATGGAGCGGCACAGGGGCAAAGTTATATGGAGGCCGCTGGCACAATATAGGAAGACCTTCGGTCTATGTAGCCACTTCTATTTCTCTTGCCGTGCTGGAAGTACTTGTTCATGTCGGAGACGATGAACTTCTCACTGATTTTGCTCTGTTAAGTATCGACATCCCTGAAAATCAAATTGATATTTTAAACATTGATACATTACCTCCTGATTGGAATGATCCCGTCCCCTCTGCTTGCACAATGGAAATAGGCAGTGAATGGTTCGAGGTTAGTCATTCTATTGGCCTGATGGTTCCCTCTGCCATCATCCCCTACGAAAATAACGTCATTCTGAATCCTATGGCGAAGAATTTTCATAAGTATATAAGCACGGTTAAGCGCCTGGATTTTGGCATTGATTCCCGTTTATCAAAAGCAAAAAAATAATTTAAAGATCGAGAAACAAAAACCGGAGCACTCGTCTCCGGTCAATTTTTCATGGCTAAATAACAATTACTTCAAGCTGCCAACCATATCTTCAGGACGAACCCACTCATCAAACTCAGCTTCTGTCAGATAACCCAGTTTCATCGCCGACTGTTTTAATGTCAGCCCTTCTTTATGGGCTTTCTTAGCAATTTCCGCGGCCTTGTCATAACCAATATGCATATTCAACGCCGTCACCAGCATCAGAGATTCATTCAGCAACTGAGTAATACGATCGCGGTTAGGCTCGATACCAACAGCGCAATGTTCATTAAAGCTACGCATACCGTCAGCCAACAAGCGAATAGATTGCAGGAAGTTATTAATCACCATTGGGCGGAACACATTCAGCTCAAAATTACCTGATGCACCACCAATATTAATAGCAACATCATTACCCATCACCTGGGCGCAAAGCATCGTCACCGCTTCACACTGAGTTGGGTTAACTTTACCTGGCATGATTGAACTGCCCGGCTCATTTTCTGGAATTGAAATTTCGCCGATACCACAGCGAGGGCCGGAAGCCAACCAACGAACATCGTTTGCGATTTTCATCATGGATGCCGCCAGACCTTTTAATGCCCCATGAGAATGAACCAGCGCATCACAAGTCGCCAGTGCTTCAAATTTATTTGGCGCAGTAACAAACGGATGGCTAGTCAATTCAGCCAGCTTCTTGGCGACACGAACAGCATATTCAGGATGAGTATTTAAACCGGTGCCAACCGCAGTTCCCCCTAGCGCCAGTTCACAAACATGGGGAATACTGTCTTCAATGTGTTTCAGGTTATGCGTTAACATTGCCGCCCAACCAGAAATTTCCTGACCAAGGGTCAATGGCGTCGCATCTTGCAGGTGGGTACGGCCAATTTTAACGATATCCTTATAAGCTTCAGCTTTATCAGCCAATGTTTTTTGTAATATTTTCAGCTCAGGAATAAGGTGTTCACGCAACGCGATAACAGCGGCAACATGCATTGCTGTTGGGAAAACATCGTTAGAACTTTGGCTTTTATTGACATCATCGTTAGGATGGATAAGGCGCTCATTCCCCCTCACCCCGCCAAGGATCTCGCTACCACGGTTCGCCAACACTTCGTTCATATTCATGTTACTTTGTGTTCCAGAACCGGTCTGCCAGATAGCAAGCGGAAATTCTGTCGGATGTTTACCTTCCAGCACTTCTTTCGCAGCGGCAATAATTGCTTCGCCACGTTCTTGCGGCAGAAGGCCCAAATCCATATTGACGCTGGCCGCAGCCTGTTTGGTTAATGCAAGTGCATGAATCAATGCAACCGGCATTTTCTCCTGCGAAATGCGGAAATGCTCAAGCGAGCGTTGAGTTTGCGCTCCCCACAGTTGGTCAGCAGGTACTTCGATAGGCCCCATTGAGTCTTTTTCAATGCGAGTGGCTGCCATTACTATCTCTCCTTAACACACAGAATAATCGAATATGCATAATCGGTCTTTGCAGATAAACTGATTAGCATTCTGTTATCATGCCACATATTAGTTCCTGATTATGCCAACCAAGTCGTATTTATCGTATTGTAGTGGAAAGGAAATAGATTGATTTTTTTAAAAAGAGAGTAACGGCCATGTTAAAGATGATAAATCAGATCCAGCACTATTCATGGGGAAGTAAAACTGCCCTGACGGATATTTATGGTGTTGAAAATCCAGATAATCTGCCAATGGCTGAATTATGGATGGGCGCCCATCCTAAAAGCAGTTCACTTGTAGCCAATCCTGAAACCGGAAAACCAATTGCTTTAAATGAATTAATCGCCAGTGATCCGGAAAAATATCTGGGGAAGAAAGTTTCAGATAGATTTCACCGTTTGCCTTTTCTATTTAAGGTATTGTGCGCGGCTCAACCTCTTTCAATTCAGGTTCATCCTGATAAAAAATCCGCAGAAGAGGGTTTTGCTAAAGAGAATATCGCGGGTATTCCGTTAGATTCACCCGAAAGAAATTACAAAGATGATAACCATAAACCTGAACTGGTTTATGCTCTTACCCCTTTCCGAGCAATGAATGGATTCCGTTCATTAAACGAAATCGCTCAATTACTGGAATTTGTTACTGCGGCCCATCCCAAGATTCCATTCTTTATTCAAACACCAAATGAACAAAATCTTGCCTGCTTATTCTCCCAATTGCTTAATATGAGTGGTAAGCAAAAGCAGTTAGCTCTTGGTGTATTAAAATCGGCGTTAAATAGTCGACTCGGTGAACCTTGGGATTCTATCAGGAAAATGACAGCGTTTTACCCTGACGATAATGGCCTGTTTATTCCACTTTTACTTAATGTTATCGAGCTTGAGCCTGGTCAAGCCATGTTTCTATGTGCACGCACGCCTCACGCTTATCTGGAAGGGGTTGCTCTTGAAGTTATGGCAAATTCAGATAATGTCCTACGAGCAGGTTTGACCAACAAATATATTGATATCCCCGAGTTAATGGCAAACCTTGATTTTGTATCAAAACCGATAAACACTTTATTTGCGCTACCCAATCAGGAAAAAACAGCGAAAAATTTCCCTATTCCAGTGGATGATTTTGCATTTTCTATTTACTCTCTATCAAAACAGCCAATTACGCTGGATAACAACTCCGCATCGATTGTTTTTTGTGTTGAAGGTCAAACAGTTATACAATCTGGCGAACACCAATTAAGAATTTTCCCAGGTGAGTCAGTATTTATATCTGCTGCCGAAAAGGCTGTGATTATTCACGGTGAAGGTTTTACCGCCCAGGTTTTTAATTAATAATGCCAATCTGGGCCTAAAACTTATTCACAGGCCGTTAAGCACTGCTTAAATTCTAAGTTTGTGCTAACGGCCGTTTTTATACTAAGAGAGTGCATATTACCTAGCAAAATATGCATAGAAGGATGGATTTGTATTATGAAAAAATCGTTAGTGGCAGTAGGCATTATTGTTGCCTTAGGAGCAGCCTGGACTGGAGCTTCATGGTATACCGGCAAACAGCTCGAACAACGTCTAGACCAATCAATTTCCCGCGCCAATGCTGAAATGAAAAAAGCATTCCCTGAAACAGGTCTGGTGTTACAGAGTAAAGATTTCCACCGTGGCGTGTTCAGTTCTGATGTCCGTATCATTCTGACCACTAAAGATGGCGTTAAAAACGCAGAAATCAAACCAGGTGAAGAGATTTCAATTAAATCTGTGATTGATCACGGCCCTTTCCCACTGGCGCAAGTGAAGAAATTAACCCTTATTCCTAGTCTGGCTTCCATTCATTCCGAACTGGAAAATAATGAAACGTTAAAACCGCTGTTTGAAATTACTAAAGGAAAATCGCTGCTCACTTCTGATTCACGCGTCAGTTATAGTGGTTCTGTTATTTCTGATGTTGATATCGTCCCCGTCGATTTTGAACAAAATGGCGCTAAGTTCAATTTTTCCGGCGCCAAACTCACTTCCGATCTCAGCCGTGATCTGAAAGAAATATCACTGGCGCTCAAGAGTGACCAGTTAACCATCAATAAAAACAACGAAAATTTCCTTGTCAAAGGTATTGATTTAAACCTGGCTAATAAGAAAGGCAAATTTGATATCTATATTGGCGATCAAAGCATTACAATTCAGGAAATCAGCCTAAAAGGCATCGGCAATGAAGATATGACGCTTTCCGGTGTTAAAATAGATTCAAATATCGGTGAAGATGAAACTAATCTGAAAGGGAAAATCACTTACAGTTTAGATGGTCTCAAACTGAAAAATATCGATTTTGGTTCTGGTAAATTTGAAATTACTGCGGATCGTCTGGATGGTGAAGCCGTGCGTAAGTTTACTCAAGCTTACAATGATGCCACAGCTAAATCGCTCTCTTCCGGCGATCTTTCTTCCGACGCGGCAAATACCGCTATTATTGATGCAGTAGCGTCTAACCTGCCTACTTTGCTGAAAAACAATCCACAATTTGGTATCGAACCATTAACCTGGAAAAATGCCAAAGGTGAAAGCACCATTAATTACCAAGTGAGTTTGAAGAACTTACCGAAAGATAAAAGTAGCTTGTATTCAATGAAAACAGAAGAAGCTATTCGCGCTTTAATTCAGAACATGTCTCTGAATGTCACATTACCAAGACCTATGATGATTGAGTTCTCCACTCAGTCAATGATAATGAATGGCATGGATAAAGCAAAGGCTGAACAAAATGCTGAACAACAGATAAAACAGTTTGAACAATTGGGGCAACTGTTTAAAATTACCACGGTTGATAAAGATGCTATCAGCATTAAATTTAACTATGCAGATGGTAATGTAGAAATGAATGGTAAGAAAATGTCCTTACATCAATTCATGTCTGAATACGGTTTATCTGACCCTTCTGATGATATTGAAGCGCCAGAGCAAATAGCGCCAGAAAGTGATACCCACGACAGTGGAAAGGTGAAAACAGAAGGTACTGTGCAACCTGCGCAATAAAACGCATCCATAAATGTTTTGTTAAATTGCCAGTCAATGCATGTGACTGGCATTTTTATATAAAAAGGACCGGAATATGATTGACACAAAACTCCCACTGACAGATTTACACCGCCATCTCGATGGAAATATCCGGCCGGAGACTATCTTAGATCTTGCCAACCAGCATAATATTCAGCTTCCAGCAAATGATCTGGAATCACTGCGCCCTCACGTACAAATTATTGAAAATGAACCGAGCTTGGTAAGCTTTTTGCAAAAACTTGATTGGGGAGTGGCGGTACTCGCTGATTTGGACGCTTGTCGTCGTGTTGCTATTGAGAATGTTGAAGATGCCATCAATACTGGGCTCGACTATGCTGAATTACGTTTTTCCCCTTATTACATGGCGATGAACCACAAATTGCCAATTGAAGGGGTTGTTGAGGCGATTATTGATGGTATCCATTCTGCCCGTCAAAATAACGATATCGACATTCGTCTTATCGGCATTTTGAGCAGAACTTTCGGTGAGCAAGCATGCTCTCAGGAATTAGCTAGCCTGCTAGCTCACCAACAACATATTACTGCTCTGGATCTCGCGGGTGATGAATTAGGTTTTCCCGGCCATCTTTTTCAATCCCATTTTAATAAAGCCCGTGATGCTGGTTGGCATATAACCATCCATGCCGGCGAAGCCGCAGGCGCTGAAAGTATTTGGCAAGCAATTAGGGAATTAGGCGCCACGCGTATTGGTCATGGGGTAAAAGCCATTACCGATCCCTTATTAATGGATTATTTGGTTGAAAACCATATTGGTATTGAAGCCTGTTTAACCTCAAACCTTCAAACCAGCACTGTTAATTCTTTATTGGACCATCCACTCAAACAATTCCTGGAAAAAGGTATTCTTGCTTCCATTAATACAGATGATCCAGCCGTTGAAGGCATCGACATCCGCCATGAATATGAAGTTGCCGCCCCTGCCGCCGGTTTATCTATTGCTCAAATTCGCCAGGCTCAGATAAATGGGCTGGAAACCGCTTTTATCAGTGATGCAGAAAAACAAGCATTACGAGTGAAAGCAGCAAATCGTTAAATATAAACAGTTCAGGAATGGAAATTCCATTCCTGATTATGGTTATATATTTGGAATATAAAATACAATAGAATTGGACTCAATTTAAAGGATATATCTACTATTAATATTGTTACAATATGGCTGCGTAATAGGTTTTAGTAGATTTTTTGGTGGTTTTGACCTTATAATTTACCTATCAAAACACATTAGGAGTTCTGGAATATGTCCGTATTGGATGGAGTAACAGTAGTAATAATTTGGCTGTTTCTGATTTACGTATTGTATGTTGGTCATTTCTGGTATGTCTCTGTTCCGTTAGGATTATTTTTTATATTCATAGCAGTTAAAACGGCTAAAACAGTAAAAACTAAAATTTTATGTACTGGATTAGCGTTGTTTTTCCTAATTGCGCCAATTACTGCATTGCTAAAATACAGGGAAATTTTTTATTTGGCGTAACTTTCTGCAATGAATTAATGTTATCCATGCACCAATGGAAATATAGCGAATGCGGTGCTGATAACTTCTAGTTCATTCTCGCATATAAAAAATGTAAGTACGTATTAAATTAATTCCATTAGTCAACACTAGATTTGACACAACGTCAATCATATTAAGAATCCTTTTTGTTAGTGTTTTTTGAAATTATTAAATCATTTAATTTAAATATATTCTCTTCTTTTACAAGCCAATCTGTCATTTCATTACTATACTTCTCAGAAATATATTTTTTAATTTCTAAGTTAGTCTTATAGTTTACATCATCATCTTCTGGATGAGACAGATGTACACCTTCTATCCCTTCAAATAAATGAAATTTAGAATTAGCTTTGTAAAGCCGGAAACCAAGATCAATATCTTCACCACCCCATGATATAAACTGCTCATCAAAACAGCCCACTTTTTCAAAAAGTTCTTTTTCTACGCTAAATATTGTTCCCCATAAAAAAAACCAAGGTGCAGGCATGGAGTATAATTTATAGTTAAATCTGGAGTACGAGCTTTGGCGAATATCTTTATCTACAGCTATTACTTCGGAGTCATTAAAATCCGCGCTTTGCTTGTTTAGTAGGGGTCCGCTTGGAAAACGGACCCCCAGTACATCATTCGATGTGCCGTTGATAATCCATAGATTGGTGTAAGACTCTTACAATAGTGATCCCATTTGCCATTAAACGAAAAAAGATAATGTGTGAAGCAACCGGGAATGATTTTAGTCCAGGTCGAACATGGCTGTAATTCCGGGCCAGTTCGGGAGCTTCAGCAAGTGTATGAAAAGCCCTGTCGATATTCTTGATATATTGATACGCTCTTTCCAGGCCAAATTCTTGATAACTGTATTCAAAAATAGCCTCTAAATCCTGTTCAGCTTTAGGCTTTAGAAAAAATGTTTTACTGGACATTGGGTGTTTTATTTTTCATACGTGTAAGGAAAGTATTGAGATCCCACGCTACAACTTCTCCACTGTTATCACCTTCATCAATTAGCTGACGAAGTGCTTCAAGTTTAGACTC
Organism: Photorhabdus aballayi; assembly: GCF_026153155.1. NCBI lineage: Bacteria > Pseudomonadati > Pseudomonadota > Gammaproteobacteria > Enterobacterales > Morganellaceae > Photorhabdus > Photorhabdus aballayi. Next base: position 12,573 of record NZ_JAPFCD010000078.1, read on the forward strand.
AGCTTGTTTTTCCTGTAATAACCGTAATCCCTCCCGAACGACTTCACTATTAGTTTTGTAATAACCTGATTTAACTAGGCTTTCTACAAAACCACGTAATTCTTCGCCGGTATCTACTGTCATTGTACGCGATACCATAGTACACCTCATTCAGATAATTAATTAACATTCCATAGTGTAAGACATATTCTTACACTCCGAAAGTTTTGTCCAGATATACATCCAAGCATCTGTCAATTTTAATTTTAAGTAGTTGTCTGATTGGATTTTTTAATCTATAGTTATATATACATTAACTATTAATGTGGTGTATTACAGCATAATTAGCATAGGCGGAAAGCAGCTAATGTGGATGCTTGAGCTGATTCGCCTGTAAGAGGTTTTCCGACCATAGCCCCATTTGTTCCTTCGTTCCCTCCCAGCCCTTGCTACGTCTGGCTTTAAGAAGAAAAATTGATTTTAAGTCGGTCTATACGAAAGGGTAACTTACTGAATATAAAGATTTTAATTTTTAATCAAAATTCATGTTATCAATTTAACTATCTTCAGCATAATTTCTCTTTGTATTTTCTGTTTTATCTATGCGATTCAATGTATCAATTAGTGTTGTTCTTTTTACGCCAAAATTACGACAAATTGCAGCTTTAGACATCCCACCTTCCAATGCTATAAGGATTGCATCCAATTTTTCACCCGTGATCGCCAAAGGCCGTCCACCTCATTTTTCTCTCCGGTTAGCTGCCTCCAGACCTGCAATAACGCGTCTTTTGTTAATGAGCGTTCGTCATCATTAATATATATTTACAACAATTCCCTATTATAGATTTATATCTATTTCTGTTTTAACCTCTGGGCATAACGTTGTGCCAATACCGCACACACCATCAACTGAATTTGGTGAAAAATCATCAACGGCAACAACATTACGCCAACCGTCGCCGCAGGGAATAAAACATTGGCCATTGGCACGCCATTAGCCAGACTCTTTTTCGAACCGCAAAAAACAATCGTGATTTCGTCTTCTTTATTAAAACCTAGCCAGCGAGCGGTATAAGTATTAATCATCAGTACAATCGCCAGCATAATGCAGCAAATAACCCCAATCATCAGTAACGAATAACTATCAATCTTGTGCCAAATGCCTTCTACAACCGCCTCGCTAAACGCTACATAAACCACCAAAAGAATTGATGACCGGTCGGTCATATTAACCAGTTTTTTATGTTTCTCCACCCAACGTGCAATTAATGGCCGTGACAGATGCCCGATAATAAAAGGAACCATCAATTGAAGAATTATGGATTTTATTGCCTCTAACGTATCAGGGCTACCCTCTCCCTGGATATGAATCATCAATCCAACTAATATTGGCGACAAAAATACACCCAAAATACTGGATGCCGAAGCACTACAAATAGCAGCGGCAACATTACCACCAGCAACTGAGGTAAAAGCAATAGCTGACTGAACCGTAGCCGGTAACGCACAAAGATAAAGGAATCCCCAATAAACTGTTGGCGTCATGATTTCGGGCACTAGTAAATTCAACCCTAATCCAATAATCGGGAATAAGACAAAGGTACTGAGAAAGACCACCAAATGAAGTCGCCAATGTCCTATGCCGGCAATAATAGCTTGACGAGATAATTTGGCGCCATGCATAAAGAACAGCAGGGCAATAGCCGCAGTGGTTAATCGTTGAAACCAAACTTTAATTTCACCCTCGCAAGGAAAGAATGTCGCAATAACGACTACCGTCACTAATATCATCAAAAAAGGATCTATTCTTAACCTTTGCCACCAAGTCATTTATCATTTTCCTTGCTTTGCAAATAATTAGCCCGGCAAACCAGGCTAATCAATAAATAGCTTAAATTGCCATTGTACGTTGTTGTTCTGCCGACTGAATACCGGCTTCAATTAATTTCATGATTTGAATTGCTTCATCTGCCGTCACTGGATTAGGTTTACCTAGCGTAATCGCATCACGGATAGCAGTATAATAAGCAGAATAATTACCAGGCAAAGTCGGTACATGTTCAGTCACTAACTCCTCTCCACGTGACAGCGTCACAATACCATCACGAATATCATATCCCCAATCGGCATGCGGGGGCCTTTCCCCTGCTTTCAATCGCTCTTCCTGAGGATCAAGACCATATTTTACGTAACTGCCTTCCATACCATGCAACGTATAAACGGCAGATTCAGCCGCTGCCACTGTTGTTGCATGAAGAACCACTTTGATATCCGGATAATTCAACAACACGTGGAAATAATCTACCGCTTCCGCATGTGGGCGGATCATCCCGAAATCAGCCGTAATAGATTGCGGTTTACCAAACAGTTGAACCGCTTGATCGAGTAAGTGAGGGCCTAAATCATACCAAACCCCACTTCCTTGCCCCGCCGCTTCACGCCATCTTTGACGTATAACCGGACGATAACGATCAAAATGGGCGGCAAAATATTTTAATTTGCCCAGACGATTCTCTTTAATTAACGATTTTATGGTTAGAAAGCCGGAATCCCAACGGCGGTTATGAAATACAGAAAGTAATAAATTCGCCTTTTCTGCCTGCTCTTTTAAAGATTCCGCTTGTTCAACTGTGATGGTAAATGGTTTATCCACCACAACATGCTTACCCGCTGCCAATGCTTTCTGTGCCAGAGGATAATGCGTATCATTAGGTGTCGGAATAACGATTAAATCAATGTCGGGATCATTAAAAAGATCCTCAGGGCAGGATACCACTGGAATATTTGGCCAATCTGATTTCACTTTCTCAGCATCACTACTGGAAATGGCGGCCAATTTAATACCAGCAGCGCCAGCAATTAATGGTGCATGGAACGTTTTACTCGCATAACCATACCCCACCAACCCAACCTTTAACAGCTCACGCATAACAGCCCCTCAAACTCATTAATAATATGCAGTAATTTCAGCATCCGTAAAAAATATCATCGGTGATGACCGTTTCGCAAATTATCTCCAAGTCCAGCCTTGAAGATCTTTCAATCAATCTATTTCCTAAGTCGTCAGAATCGCCTATTATTCTTCTTTCGTATAGCTTCAAGTGGAATGATTTATGTATCAAACCAATGATTACCACCGAATTAATGGTTGGGTTCTGGCTCCGGCGGCTTATCTGATTATGACCTTTCTCAGCGCCAGTGTAATGCTCGCCTTATATATCATGGCATTTTTTAGTCAAAACAATGTACTGAGTGCCGGGAATAATCACTTTACTTTAATGTGGTTTTTTTCTGTCGCCATTACTGCGGTAATGTGGTGTTTCACCCTATGGGTATTGAAACTGCTTTTCAATCGATCAAAAAAATTCCCGCAAACTTTTATTATTTGGCTTATTATTACCGTATTAATTGCATTGAAAACTTTCGCTTTCTCCCCTATTCCTGATCAAATGGCTTTACGTGCATTAGCATGGCCACTATTGGCAACCGCTATTTTTGTCCCCTACATTAAACGCTCTCATCGAGTCAAAATGACTTTCACACAAGATCGATAACCTCAACTTTCTTTGGTTGTTATCATAACAATAGATTGCCCCTGGTAAGACGAGGGCGTACTTATAATTTAATAAAAAGTCAACAAACCCATTTTCAGGCACAGCAATGACTGACTATTTTCTTTTATTTGTTGGAACCGTATTGGTTAACAATTTCGTCTTGGTGAAATTTCTCGGCTTATGCCCTTTTATGGGCGTATCTAAAAAGCTGGAAACAGCTATCGGGATGGGATTTGCAACAACATTCGTTATGACACTGGCTTCTGTATGTTCATGGCTGGTGAATACCTTTATTTTATTACCTCTAGACTTAATCTATTTGCGTACCCTGAGCTTTATTCTTGTCATTGCGGTTGTGGTGCAATTCACCGAGCTTGTTGTACGCAAAACCAGCCCGACGTTATACCGGTTATTGGGTATTTTCCTGCCCTTGATTACGACTAACTGTGCTGTACTCGGTGTGGCGCTACTGAATATCAATCAATCACACGATTTTTTACAATCCGCTATCTATGGTTTCGGTGCTGCCGCCGGTTTCTCTCTTGTTATGGTACTGTTTGCCGCTATTCGTGAACGTCTGGCTGTTGCTGATGTACCCGCCCCTTTCAAGGGGTCATCTATTGGTCTTATCACTGCGGGTTTAATGTCCTTGGCTTTCATGGGTTTTAGTGGTTTGGTGAAGTTCTGATGACATCATTATGGATTGCTATTGGCGCACTCAGTGCGCTAGGGTTAATTTTTGGGTTAATCCTGGGGTTTGCTGCCCGCCGTTTCCAGGTGGAAGAGGACCCCATTGTTGAAAACATTGATGATATTTTGCCGCAAAGCCAGTGTGGGCAATGTGGTTACCCTGGCTGTCGCCCTTATGCTGAAGCCATAGCGAACAATGGTGAGATGATTAACAAATGCGCACCCGGCGGCGAACAAGCCATGCTGAAAATTTCAGAGCTGCTCGGTGTCGATCCGCAACCATTAGATGGTGACGCAAGCATACAAAACCCTGCTCGTAAAGTGGCATTTATTGATGAAGAGAATTGCATTGGCTGTACCAAATGTATTCAAGCCTGTCCGGTAGACGCTATTATCGGTGCTACCCGAGCTATGCATACCGTGGTTGAAGATTTATGCACCGGTTGCGACCTGTGCGTTGCTCCTTGCCCGACAGACTGTATTACGATGATTCCTGTAACCACAACCACTGCTAATTGGAAATGGGATTTAAAAGCTATTCCAGTCAAAAATATTCCTGTTCAGCCATCGTACGCGATTTCCGCCAACAGTATCCCAGTTAAAAATATTGAGGCTGAACATCATGTTTAATCTCTTCAACTTACTCAATAAAAACAAAATCTGGGATTTTGCCGGTGGTATTCATCCACCTGAAATGAAGCTGCAATCCAGCCAAGCTCCTTTACGCATTGCGCCACTACCAGAAGAGTTAATCATCCCATTGCAACAACATTTGGGTACGGAAGGCGAGTTGCTGGTTAAAGCGGGTGATAAGGTGCTTAAAGGCCAACCTTTAACATTTGGCACTGGTCGTACTGTACCAGTTCATGCATCGACTTCCGGCACCATCACTGCCATTGAGCCATGCATTACCGCACACCCATCCGGATTGAAAGAGTTATGTGTTCGTTTATGCCCTGACGGTGCAGATCAATGGTATAAACGCATTCAGACACCTGATTATCAAGCACTGGATACAGAGACGATCCTTAACCGAATCCATCAGGCAGGCATCGCAGGCTTAGGTGGAGCCGGTTTTCCTACCGCCGCCAAACTACAAAGTGGCAGTCATGGTCTTAAAACGCTGATCATTAACGCGGCAGAATGCGAACCTTATATTACCGCGGATGACCGCCTGATGCAGGAACATGCTGGCGAACTTGTTGAGGGCATTCGTATTCTGGAACATCTGCTTAAACCAGAGCAGATCCTGATTGGTATCGAAGATAATAAGCCAGAAGCGATAAAAGCGCTTAAAACCGCGCTAAAAGGCGATAAATCGATTATCGTCCGGGTTATTCCAACCAAATATCCTTCCGGCGGCGCCAAACAACTGACCAAGATCCTGACCGGTAAAGAGGTTCCCTCCGGCGGCCGTTCCTCTACTATCGGTGTGCTAATGCAAAACGTGGGTACAGTGGTTGCTATCAAGCGTGCCATTATTGATGGAGAACCTTTGATTGAGCGAGTCGTTACGCTTACTGGCGAAGCAGTCACCTCACCGGGTAACTTCTGGGCGCGGCTCGGTACTCCGGTACAATTTCTTCTCCAGTTAGCTGGTTTTGCACCACAATCAGAACAGATGGTCATTATGGGGGGCCCTTTAATGGGATTCACTCTACCTGACCTCAACGTACCCATTGTTAAAATCAGTAACTGTATTCTGGCGCCATCTCATCAGGAAATGGATTCAAACATAGCGGAAGAAGCTTGTATCCGTTGTGGATTATGTGTGGAAGCCTGCCCTGCCCGTTTATTGCCGCAACAACTTTATTGGTTCAGTCGTGGTCAAGAACACGAAAAAGCCAGAGATCATAATCTGTTTGACTGTATTGAATGCGGTGCCTGTGCTTATGTCTGCCCAAGCAATATTCCTCTGGTGCAATATTATCGCCAGGAAAAAGCTGAAATTCGGACTTTGGATCAGGAAAACCGCCGTTCAACCGAAGCCAAAATTCGTTTCGAAGCTAAACAGGCTCGTATGGAGCGGGAAAAACTGGCCCGTGAGGAACGACACAAAAAATCGGCTGTTCAAGTTGATGATAAAGATAAAAGCGCTGTACAAAATGCGCTTTCCCGCGTGAAAGAAAAACAGGCTAACGCTGGTAAAGTCGTCACTATAGAACCGGGACAAGTACCCGATAATTCCGCAGTAATAGCTGCTCGTCAGGCAAGAAAAGAGCAGCTTCGCGCTCGTCAGGCGGAAAAACAGGCGGCTGAAAATATTAATACTGCGCCATCTGAACCAACAAGTGCGGAAGATCCACGCAAAGCCGCATTAGCAGCAGCAATTGCCAGAGCTAAAGCGAAGAAAGCAGCTCAAAATCAGGAAGTAGCACCGTCACTAGAAACGAGAGAACCCGAAACTACTACTAGTGAAAAACAAGATCCTCGTAAAGAT
>NZ_JAPFCD010000079.1:0-18223 GCF_026153155.1 Photorhabdus aballayi
AGTGCTTAAAATTAAGCCTACCATGCAAAAAGTTTGTTATTTTACTATTCCATACTGGTAAATTCCATAAAAATAATGCACCTCCTGGTTTTAAAATACGAATACATTCATTTAACCATTGATGTGTCCACTTGATATATTCCTCTTCTTTCAAATTATCGTTCATTTTTGAAGGATATAATTTATCAAGATTAAATGGAGGATCAGAAAATATCATATTAACAGAATCAGATTGAATTTTTTTAGTGACATTTAAACAATCACCATTATATAACTTTCCATTATTGGTTTGTAAAACCACCCCAATATCCGATTCGTTACTGCTAAAATCTAACTTATTATTTTCCGAAGTTTTAATTTTATCATAGATGAAAGATGCATTTTCCTGGATTAGCTCTAAGGTATGCATATCCATATGACCCATCATCAATTGAAAGTAGATAGGTGATAAATTGAATACATCACAAAGGATCGTCAGATCCTTACCATTCGGCATAATGTTTCTTTGATTATAATACTTGAGTCTATCAATCGGAATTTTTGTACGTTTGCTTATCTCGTTATAAGTCTTAGTTGAAACATCAACTATCCCTAAAGCTTTAAGAAATTGATTCGAATAACTCATTTAATGTAACTCACTCTTTAAATGAAATAAAAACAATTGATAATAAATTTATTATCAACGATTGCTATTTTATGAGAAAGCAGAGTAATAACAGGATTACTCTGTGTGTAATGAATTCTGCTTCATTTATTTCCAGTAAATTTCAATATAATTTAAGTTTATTACCCAACTGTTTGGGTGAAACCGGTATAAATCTACAAAGAATTGATGGTTTAATCATGGTTGGATATAAGGGATTGGCTTATAAGATAAAAGATAAGACAAAAGCGAACAGCGCAGAGCTTGTCTATTGTAATAACATGACTGAGCATATGTTGTATCAGTTATCGGTAGATAATCAAAAAGGTATCTTAGCGGCAGAGAAAGGGGACAAAGCTGCGAAAGAGCGCATCATTGCGCGGCGGCAGGCGGCTATGCACTGGTTTATGGCGGTCATATACTGATTGCGGGCTCGGCTGAAATGGCAACGGCAGGGCGTGTTGCACTTGAGGGCTGTAAAACGAATCCGGAGCTGTGTCTGAATAACATGAGCATTTTTGTTGCTGGAGATTAATCTCTATAGGTTCGATTCACGCCACCAGCATCGTCAACGCTGACAAAGACTGTGCAGAGCAGTCCGCTAGGCTTGGCCGCGTAGACAATACTGATATGCTGACCTTTGCACTGTTCAGACAAAGTGCTTTGAAGTTCTTCAACAGATCGAAATTTCCTGTTGCAGCCAAAGTCCTTAATCTTTATGTCACCAAGGATAGGGTTAGTTATCGTTATCTCCAGCCAACAACTTATCTACTGAGTGGTCGATGCCATCACAGAACCATTTATCCAAAATGTCTATTTCGAGTTAAACATAGTACCTCAAATTAGGTTGGAGGCATATCAAGGTCAATTGGGCCTTGATATGCCAGGTTGGGGTACTAAGTTATCTCGGTTTTAGCTGCTTAACTATAACGAGTAAAAATGGGGGAAATGGATGATCTTGAGAGATCCCCCCAACAAGCTCACGAACTAATTCAGCGGAGTTGGCTCGCAGCACCTTTTTGACGGCCAAGATGATCTCGTTATCGATCTCTTCCTGGGTCTTGTAATGCTGGTCTACCAGCCGACTTAACTTATCTAGGTTCATGCCTCTCTCCTTTGGTTATGGGAGAGAACCTTGGAGGAGTTTCCTCCCGAGGGGTTAGGGTTATTTGCTGTTTTGGACTAGCTATCGTTATAGATAGCAATCTTCTCTTAAGCGATCGGTATTAGCTCAATGATCGAGCTTTTTACTTAGAACATTAGCATGCTGCCTGTTACGTCTTCCAACTCTTCTCCTTTAGAGACGATATCTTTCGAGTCATTTTGAGGAATATAAATACTGTCAATACCTGTTGTATCGTATTCGTAGACCGATAGTGATGTACGAATAGATGGCTGACCAACACAATCAGGAAATTGCTCGAGGTTGATGTTTAGTCGCTCCGCGATCATTTTCCAGTTGATCTTCCCTTTAACAGGTTTTTCCAGATAGCGGAAACCAAACCCATCAATGCGGACAGGGTCATTGCTGGCAAAACCGAGAGCTAAAGCCAAGCCTTGAATCGATACTTTCATTGCCTCTTCAAACTGTGCTTTTTTCTCTTCGATTTTCTTGAGCTCACTTTCAATGAGCTGAAGTGCTTCCACCTGGCAGCGAAGATCCAGTACACGAACCATGAGGTCATTCGGAATCGTAAACTCTTTAGTTTGCTCCATGATTGCAGCGTCAGAGACGAGCAAGACATCGTTTTCTTTATCAAAAGGTATCGCAACCTTATTCATGACACATTGCCAGAACTCAGTACATACCGCCAAAAGACGATTGAATGCATTTTGGTTTGGCATGATCTTGAATATTTTGGGTTGGTCGGTAGCTGACCAAAACACCAAGTAAGCTTGCGGTGCACCGGTGACAAAGAGTTGATGCTGACATTGCCAGTAATAATACTGAAACTCTGGCGAATTTGCCCCTTGCTGAAGGATAGCTAAATGCTTCTTGATTGATAGATTCTTTATCTCAAGGACTGAACCGTCATTAAGCTGTCCATCCAGCGATGCAATCATAAATGGGTACTGCTTATTCCTAACACAAAAAGGCGTAGCAATCTGGTCTAACTTATCCTCGCAATATTTGCGGGCCAGCGCTTCCAGTTTCTTACCTGCATCAACCTGCTTGATAGCGGAAAGATCTTCCGATTCGAGCAAACCTGCATATTGCAGATAAAGTTGATAAGGAGTTTTTGTTGCACCTCTTATTTTTAAAAGGATAGGGGTACATGTGGCTGTCACGCCGGTTTTACGCCATGCGTGCCACGCTGGAGTGCCTTGCTCCACATCTACAACTTCACACACTGATACAGACATATGATCACCTAAAGATAAATTTAAAGTTAATAAAGTTAAAAAACCGGTGGATCTCCACCGGTTCATTTACGCTGCTTTAGCGGTATTTATCAGCTCAGTTAACATCTCTTTGAGAGGGACGAACTGTACTGATTGCAGGGCTTCATTCACCTGTGAATAATCACCGGAATTCAGAGCTGCATGGTAAAGCTCACCTAGTCTCATAGTTTCTTCTTCAACGGAAGCAACCCATTTGAGAGCATTAGCTTTAAATTCGCCATCAGCGAGTTTATTTACGAAGTCATGAGCTTGAGTAAAATCAAGATGATGCATTGAATTGTGAACCGTGTTGCTCAATTGGTCACGACGTGACTGTGCCAGCATACGGCGAGCGTATGTTATTTCGCAGTCATTAAATGCGAATGTATCTTTCAGCTCCGCGATTATAGTTTCGTAAGCCAATGTTGTTTGCGCACGGGTTACGAGCTTCTGTACACGTTTAAATACTGAAAGACGAACACCAGGAACATCGGACATAACTTCATGTTCAATCTGTTCAGATTGACTTACGGGTTGGCTATGCTCAGATTGAGCGGCACCAGCCGCATTGTCAGACTGGGTGTTATCTGCAACCGTTGTTTCTGGTTGAGATGAAGCCGACTGCTTTTCACGCTGTATTACTTCACCTTCTATCACATTTCCTTCTCTGGTTTCTGCCTTAACAGTACTACCGCCATTGGCCGCTTGAGCTGCCTGGCGATGAACCATTTCTGCTTGAGCCGCCTCCATAGGAATATTACCGGACGAACGGAAACCTTCTTCACCATAGGTATTGAGATAATCAATAATGGCGCTCAGGCGGGTGCGGTTGCCCGGAATGTGATATACAGTTTGTTTTATGGCAGATTTAAGCACCATCTTCCACGGAAACGTTGTCCACGGAGAGTAGGCGCGTTTTTCGATTTTCTTCCAAGACTCTGAGACTGCCCGCGAAGCGGCCAGATCACGAACGTCAACAAAGAACACTAGATTACAACCATATTTCATCAGATAATCCACATACACACCACGAAAGTGTCCACGACTACCGACAATACCTTTATCAGATGAAGTTAGTAACAAATCACCTTTCTCAGCAAAAGGGTCATATTCATGAATGGGACTCTGGCGTCTGCCTTTCGGTTTGAAAGTATCATGTTCAAACACCAGCTCTGCGATGATATCCTGACAGAGTCCTTCATCCGTAGCCATACGGCACAAACCGATATAGGATACATCAAGGATTACGCGACCATTACGGGCAACCAAATAAGCTTGTTTCTGCGCTGGGTCAAGTGTCAGTCCGCTACTTGCCAGTTGCAGAAACGCTGTCTCGAAAGACTGAGGATTGCTAGTAGCAATGTCGGTAAGAAAGTTGTTGTTGTTGATGATATGCTTTGCAAATATGCACTCACGCTGGAATGAAATGTGAGGAGCATGAACAATAGCAGCATTGAACTTCCTCTCAAGAGACAGCAAATGCCGGATAACAGCGTCAACTTTTACGGTGATATCAGTGGATTGTTTTTTCTGTTGTTTGTCGGCATAAGCTCGGCGGGAGCTATTAGAGTAGGACATAAATACCTCATATAAATTTAAAAAGAGTTAATAAAATTTTACCACCAGCCAAAATACAACAAAGCCGCCTGAATGCGGCTCTGTTCAATGTCTGAATAGATTCAGGAACGTATATCAGCATAGTTACCATTAAAATTATCACTGCATACGGAGGATTGCTGACGATGCAATGCCTCGCGAGCATTGAGGAGCATTGCCGTTGGTGAAAAACACGCGGCATTTTGTTCCATCGAAGTTTGTTGTAAACGCTGCTTTGCGATAGGGGTAACAGAAGCTACAACCTGCGAAACAGTTTTCATTGTTGACTGAGATGGCTTAGAAGCCTTCACAGTTGTAGGTTTATCTTCAACGCACTCGGTACCATTGGTAGATCCATTGATGCGGGATTTCTGAAACGCTAACAAGCTACGGAATTTGTTCGACACAGACGCAACATCATCGTCGGACATTTTCTGCCATGTCATTTCAGTTTTCACACTGGCACGCATCTCAGGCGAGTGTGTGTACTCAATCGTAGTAGCAGGAGTTTCTTTTTTGGTTTCGGTAAACGCAAAGGGTTTTGCATCATCAATGCGGGTATCGATAGCCATGCCGGTTGCCAATACATGCACCATGAATGCGTGAAACTCAATGTGCTTATAACGGCTTGATCGTGCCAATGCTTCGATATACACCTTTGAATTTTTCTTGATTTGGCCACGTAGGAAATCTGCGACTTTACCAAAGGCTTTGATAGTATAGAACTCAGCAATTTTGTTGGAATTAACCTTAAAGTCACAGCGCAGCCGGAAGAGAATGTGAGAATCCACATTATCTTTCGCAGGAATGTATTTCGGCTCAATCACAACAATGCCCCTAGCTCTGGATTGCATAGTTAATACCTCATTAAAAAATTAATAAATTTAGTAAAATTATGATGTTATGGCAGATGCCATTTTTAAACCGCAAAAAACAGCGAAAGGAAGTTACTGATTTAAGGTAAAGAAAACTCCAGATTAAAAGTGTCTGGACACACTGATTATTCTCGGTATGAGGAAAAACACCTTTTTCGACGCACAAGCAAAAAGCCCGGTACCATGAGGCAACAAGCTATCGAATTCTGTACAGGCGTAGAAAAACCGGAAGAATGAGTTGGGTATTATCATTCAGAGAGGCGCTGGTGGCCGAAATTAGGTGATTAGTGGCGCACTGCCGGAAGTTAAGCGGAATATTACCGCATGGACAGACTATGTGATTGTGAATCACAGGTCAACAAAAAGTAGAATTGCGATAAATCATCATGGCAAAGCGCTACCCATGATGCCGTCAGTATCGTCTTGAAAGGTTGGAGGAGGCGAGAGTATTTTAGTCATTTGTACACGGCATATATCCCGCTCACAAGCTAATTTATCGTCGGGTAAGGAAAGGTGTATTTGCTAGTGAGTGCAAACTTTAGGTACCGACCTCAAAAGGTCAGCATTTACAATATTGACTCTACTGGGACGTAAATAATGAACGTGTACTCAACACTGAAACGACAGGTTTTATAGTGGCTACGATGAACTTCTTGAAATAGTAATTGTAGACAACATATAGAGTTGTAATTTGTTTCAATCGACATGTATCAAATCTTTAATAGATCTTAACACCGTTCAATTCAATTAAGAGAACGGTGTTAAACTGGCATCCCACAAGAAAGATTATTTAAGTAGGAACATCATCATGTCCGAAATGCAACACAGGGGATCTATTTCGTGTATTCTTCCAAATTCCTTTAAAACGCTCAGGGTTGCTAGCAGTATACCGCACTGTATGGCGAATATTGCAGTGTCCAAGATAATCTTGTATCAGACGCGTGTCTGCTCCCCTGTCTGCGAGAGAAAAACCACAGGCATGGCGTAACATGTGTGGATGCGAATGAACAGAAATATTCGCCAATTTACCTAGTCGTTTAATAATTTGGTAAATACTTTGACGTGTTAGCGGTTTACCGGAACGTGACAAAAACAACCAGTTGCTTTCCGCCCCTCGAAAGGTTTTACGTACTTTGAGCCACGCTTTAATCGCATTGATTTCATACCCTAATAGTGGTTGATTAGTACAAAGTCCACACTTTAAGCGTTGTACGTAAATGGTTTGTGCTCCCAAATCTAGATCAGATAATCGTAAATACCTAGCTTCACTAACACGTAAACCATGAACAAAAGTCATGTATACAAGACAATAATCTCGTTCTGGATTTGGGCTTTTTTCCGCCATTTCCAGAATTCTTTCTACTTCGAATTGTGTTAAATGTTTTCGTTGACCCATGATATGAATTTCCTAACCCTGCCGATTGCAGGGAAATATAGTTGTTATACAGAGTAGCCATGTATACGTTGTAAATTGTAATGTACTCAAAAATATTTCTAATTGATTGCCTGTTATAGCAGAAAACCGGACGGACTGAAATTCTCTCAAATACTTACTGAATTTAATAAGTGCGTTTTTATCACTGCGTATTAATCTGAGAAACCCATTCACTTAACACATGTTCAGCACTTGTTATATCAACATAACTCGGTACTTCTATATAGAAACGGCCTTGGTAATCTTTGATAAGAATTTCTTCACCAATAGTTCTAATATGCAACCCTTTGTAATTAGCACTCAATCCCATCGGAGTATTCTAATATTCTGGGCAATGTTTTCTAATCTTTGCAACATCGTATTCATATGCACCAGCAAGGCATTTCTTACTGATGCCAGTTTTTTGTAATATTTCTCTAACGGATAGCTGTCTGCATATTTTTTCGGTATCTTCAGCAGTACAGGCTAATTTGGATACTAACTTTTATTACGCTCACTCATGACAGTAGCATCCCGCAGAAATGGCAAAATACCATATTTTAGTAAGCAGTAAATCTGTCCAATTGTATCTTTTTCATTGTTACTTGTCGTAGCATCGAACATGTCTCCGATTTTTTCAACTAGTGTATCCTCGGCATTAGCCTGGATTTGTTTGATGATACTACTGGTATTAATACCTTTGAGTTCGTAATCATCATCTATTTGGGTAGCTTTTTGAGTGACAACACCCCAACAAATTTGATTAACATCTTTGTTCCAACCATAAGCATCTTCATATTTCCTATAGATACATATTTCGTTATTTGCAGCGTCAATAGCAGTGTTAAATGATGTATGTCTTTGAAAGCTAGTTTTTGGGCTATATGAAAAATACTCAATATTTTTATCAATTAGAGACCCAAATATTTCTTGTAGTGAATCAATATTATCTGCCATTTTATACAGCATTAAATTAGTGGTCTTATCATCAATAATGGGAATGGCTTTAGCTAATTCGCGTAAATCAGTGACTACTTGTTTAATCATGACTTCACTCCTTCTATAGTTTATAGGATGTTTCCACTGGGGATAAAGCATTCATTCTGATTGGTTTATTTTTGATAACGAGAGGGTCCAAGGTCTGATGGATGTAGATCCAACTCAGCAGCAATTAGTTTTTCTCCCTTTAAATAACGGCGTATCAAGGCATTATTCAGAGTAGATGATGCTAATCCTGCTTTGCGAGAAACGGCAGCCAGTGTTGTTCCGCGCTTTTTTATAGCGACGATAATGTCTACCGGGTACCAATCTTCTTCTTGCTTGTTAGTTTGCATTATGGAACCCTGATAGATTCAATGTTCATTAGTTAATGATAATCTTTATGGGTTTGGATTATCGGTATGGATGTAAATGTATTCGCAACAAAAAACGAATAAAAAACAATCTTTCTGTATTTCTGTATCTTGTTGAGAAGTGTAAATTTCAATATTTTTGTTTTTATAAATTTGAATTTAAATGAAAATATAAAATTATTAGGATAATGTTATGGATTTTGGTTATCGGTGTGGATATAAATGTATTCGCAATATGTTGCGAAGTCAACTCGTTTTCGCAATATATTGCGAGGTGTAATTTTGAGACAAGAGATAGCTATTGAAATGAGTGAAAAAGAAAAATGTACTTCTAGTGATAATACATGCAATGAAATAACAGAGTTTAAAGATAGATTGAGACAGGCGATAGGTGATGAATCCGTTAATAGCTTTGCAAATAGGTGTGGAATACCAGAATCATCACTAAGAAATTATCTATCAGGTAGGATAGAGCCGTCTTTAAGTAAATTGGTAGTATTTGCGGAAAAATCTGGGGTTACTGTTGGATGGTTAGCAATTGGAGATACGGCTGTCACTGAAGAACAAGAAAATGCATGGTTGATGCTCCTTCATAGAATGACATTAAATGAAAGAAATGTGATCATTGACAAAATTTTTCGACTGGGTATCAATGCGTTACTAAAAACATTAAAAGAAGATATTCAGCAACCTGAGTCATGACAAATATTGCGCATCTAGCGGATACATTTCTTTGAAACACACTGTGCATATCGTCTCATCATATCCAACGAGTGGGTATGTACAGTGATTACACCGCCGTTTAGTTCCCCCTTGTTTCACCATACCGGTCTGTGCCAACACAATTACTCCTATTTCCGGGGATTGCTTAGCGATATTGAATGTAAAAACAGCTGGTAACTGGAGAAAGCTCACCTGATGGCATTCAGTATTTACTGGAGCATGCCGATTGGGAGGTTGATGCAGCTTGCGATATCCGGCGGAAATATGTCACTGAACATTTGGGTGTCCCCTCATCATTGATGAAACAAAGCTTACCAGGAACGATAGAGCGCAGTTTTGCGGATGCGAAGCAGCATCACGGGCATCTTTATGCCCGTTTTCCGGGGTTACTGAAAGTGCAAATACCGTGTCTTTTGGCGGCAACAGCCAAAAATATCAAGAAGATAGCCTTGCTGGTCGCAATGTTGTGTTGTTTTTATCTCAGGAAGATGAGCAAAGTCAATGCAGCAGGAGCTAAAATAACCCCCTAGCGGGGGATTAAACCGGGTTATGGTGGCATGATCCTTCATCATGAAAGAAACAAACCTCGTGATTTTCAGCAAGGTTTGTCAGCGGTCTGAAATCTCTCAATAAAAATTGAGGGATTTGTGTATAAGAGACAGCAGTACGGGCGGGGAGGGTGTCAGACGCAAGATACAGGCCGAAATATCGCGGGATTTCACTCCGAAATTATCAATATTAAACCTTTATAATTATATTGTTACGGGTGAAATTGGAGCAGGACATTTGGGGGTATGATAAAGCGTTTAAAAAGCCCAGACTATCCGGGCTTTACAGGGGCTTACTCATATTGCTCAATGATAGCCCGAATAGCCTCATCAATTTTGTCCTGTACTTCTTTGCTGATCCGACTAAACTCGTAGGAAACCTTTCTTTCTTTCGCGTTGGTTTTCTTTCGTGCATAAACGCGGCGATCATCAAACGTTCTGAGAGCTTCGGTTACTGGCTTGTTAGTCGCAGGCTTCACTGTCAATGATGATATTGATTTGTAAAAAAGTTTAATGATCTCGTTTTTAAAATCTTCCGCAAACAGCTCCCGTTCTGAGCGTAAGGCTTCTGCTTCTTTCGCGACATCGGCCACTAACTCTTTAAGAGATAAATCTTTTTTATCGGCAACCTCTGCTACAGTAAGCAGCTTCTTATAATCAGGATAAGTCAGCTCTGATTGAATAGGGAAAACAGACAGTAGCTCATTAGGGACAGAGGCAGCTTGAATTGCCCGTGTAACTTTCGCCGGAGAAATACGGGTAGATTCAGCGATCTCTTTCTGATTCATACCGCTCTCACGCAGCGCAAGCAAGCGGATACCAACTTCGCGGATGTTATGCTCTTTAGCGGTCTGAATGTCGGCTGCAAGCTGACGGGCATCCTCTAGGGATATTTGACTACAGGTAAACATAATCCGAAGGCCGACATTGCAGATAAGAGCCGCGGCACGACGACGTGATCCATCCAGAATTTCGATACGTTCATCAACCTTGCGCCCAATGACCGGGAAGAACTGCTGGAAAGACAAAGTACGCGTTATATCTTCCAGAGATTCCGGGCTAAGCGCGTTCTGATCACGTCCGTTAATGTTCTGGTCTACATAGGTACGCGTAGCAACCTGTTCGGCTGGAATAGTCTCTACATGAAACATAACTTTTCGGCCGGATGCTAATGTGAAGCGTTGACTGCTTTCAACAGATGAACCTGGTAATTTACCTGCCAGTGGTGATTCATCAAAAGTGCGGCCAAGAATCTGTCTTTCTCTTTTTTGGATCATGCGGCACCTCTCAGAAGTTCAATACGGTCGAACACTGCGCGGGAAAAATCTTCTGCTGAATTTTTTGCACTACGAAGTGCGTCAATGCTGCCTACGTAAGATTGTGGGTTTGCACTGATTACCGTATCAAAGGATTCACCGCAGCGCTCGTAACCTTCGAGTCGGGGAAGAACAGCATCAAGCATATCGCCACCAAACACCTCTTTGGCATAGCTGTGTGTTTGTTTGTGGTCAGGTTTATTGGCGACTTTTGACATGAATCCAACGTTAGCAATTATGTTACTTTGCAGGCCGGAATCTTCAATGAGTTGTACCAACTCTGGCAGACGGGTCAGGTATTTTAACGTCGAGTGAAAATCGACCTGCGATGGCGGAACTGGAGTCATCAACATATCACTGGCTGCTAGTGAATTAATCAGAAACGGGTCAAGGTGTGGACCTGTGTCGATGAAAATAAAATCATAGTCGTCACTTATTTTGTCGATAATATTCTCGCGGAGAACATTATTTTCGTTCATACCCGGCAGATGCTCCTCACACAATTGCGCCCAACGGGAAGCGATAAAAGCATCTTCAATAGAGGCAGGGATAATATCTACACCTGGCACAATAGAAGGTTGAACAAACTCTTCAAGAATTTCTTCACGGGTAAGGTCTTTGTTCAACATGACCTGTGCGCTGGAGTTATTGATAAGGCCGATACTATGGTGATGATTAAGGAACATCGTTGAAGACGCCTGCGGGTCAAAGTCGATAACCAGAATGCGCAGATTTTCATGCAGTAAGGAAGGATGTGCTCTCATACCGTGCGCCATAGTAACAGTTGATACCGTTTTGGACACACCGCCTTTCAGATTCACAACGAAAATAACAAAGGCTTTTCCGCGCTTCTCACGATACGTCTTAATGCCACGATGAGCGTAGATATCAATAATGTTCTCAAGAGTCATAGCGAACTGTGTGGAGGTTCCCCCATGACGCTTATTAAACACATATCCGGCAGCTTCCATTTCTTCGACTGCGCTATCAACAGCACGTTTACTCATGTGAGGGAGTTTGGAAACAGCTGACTTTGAATAGGTCTTATAAAACTCCGTTTGTTCAAATTCTTCACGCTTCGACTGAACCTGTTCTGTTAGCCAGCTTAGCATGATGTTTGCGCGGTTTCCGGTTTCGAGTAACCGGTCAAAATTATCTGACATAGATGCACCTTGTGTTATCGTTTTTCTGAACTATAGCAAAATTTATAGCACATGGTAGTAATTTAGATAACAGTCAGTAAAAATTCAAATATATGTCATAATAAAATTCACTTGACTGTCATTAATACGCTGATTCAGGTCACGGGTTGCCACTGGGGAATCGAATTAGGAGAAAAAAAACGCTGGCAGGCTTGGTTCCTCTCAGTGTAGCGGATGAATATAGTGCTAGACGTATAAGTATGAATGGTTAGTTTATACGTCTGAAGCGGAGGAAAATTTTTTAAGTAGGATAATATGTCAAACTCAAATATAGAAACAATTGACTACACTCAACTAAACATAGATAGAGGTTTAACCGCTCCTTTAGTCAGAATACCCAATAATGAAACAATTATTGGTTTACGTCGAGCTTTACCGATGTTGGATATTAATGCCAAACATCTCACATTCATCAATCAGTGTATTATCCTCTGTCAAATGAATGACGAGAAGGTAACTTCTCTTAAAGATGTCTCCAAAGAAATGGATGTCTCCATTTCCACTATAAGGAATCATGCAAAGGCTCTAACAAAGAAAGGAATATTTGCAGAACTCTACTGTACTACTGATCCCAAAAATAAACGCCGCGGTGTTCTATTCAACTTTATTATCCCAGATCTTTCTATTCAGTTAGATAAGCCTTTAAAAGAAGAAGTATCACGAGAACTGACTCAAATGCATATTGAGGAAGTTGATCTCATTAAACAAAGAGATCTTTCTGATCTGGCCTTTTGTGACTTAATAACAAGCGTCTTGTTTGGTGCATTACGCTTTAACCAAAAAGGAAATCAAAACAAAATTGAATCTTATGTTATTTGGGGAAATGAGCGGGTTCGGATAGAGACTCAATCAGGCAAAGGAGAGCGGATCGCTCTACTCAAAGATTTAAGATATTACATAGCAACAATAACTGTACTTGAGTCTATTATCCGAGAACGATTACGCAATAACGAGGAGATAACCGAAACTTATAATATTCCACTTAGCTCTATTCTCACAGTTATTCAGCTTCCTAAAACTGGCGGTAACAAAATGCAGGCCGTTAAGTCAATTCGTCGCTTGTCAGGTACCAGCTTTCACATTAAACAGTTACCCAAATGGTTTCTAAAGAAGTATGGAATGTCAGATAATACAATCCTCCATTTAGATATTTTGACGCTTCGTCTTGAGGGAGAATCTGTTGACGTGCCAGGTTTGATTCTACAGATTCAGTTTCCACCAGAAATCATTTCTCAAATCCGTCGCCAGATCGATGGAGAAACACACGCTATACATGACCTAACTAACACTCATCCTTTAGTATTGTCGGTTACTCATAATTTAGTGTTCGCTTTTAGCTTGTGGACCTCAGCGTACTTTACTAACAAAAGGCTTTATGTGATGGACTGGAATGAGATGAAAGATCGCACAGCGCCGCAGTTTACTATGACAAATTTCAAAAAGGCATTTAGTGAAGTAATAGAGAAACACCGAGTTCCAGCTATAACTGTCGATGTCATTGATGGAAAATCTGTCGAACGCATTGATGAAGACTACGAGCCTATATATAGGAACGGTGTAGCTATAAAAGATACTGCCAACATACTAGGTATTAAAGTCGTTCTTGATAATGGTAAATTTGCCATTATGCCAGAAGTCAATTCAGATTCACCCCGGATTCGAAATCTACTTTCACCTTTCCTTAGTTTGCAAATTCAAACCAAAAACAATTCATAATATGTTTGTTTTTTAATCAAACCACCAGTTAGTAGTAACCCTTTCGGAGATTGAGGTGGAAAAAATCCCGTGTTCTTTTTGAAACTTTGAAACGGGATTTTGATATGTTGTTGATATACTTCTCCTATAATTCATCGTCTAGAGTAACGTTTTTGGGATTGAGGTGAAAAAAAACCACGTTTTTTTAAAACTTTAAAACGAAATTTTAATATGTTATAGCAGTATTCCCGTTCAAAATTTTTTCTTACTTCTTAAGTCATTACCCTCCTTTATTTCCAGTTAATAATAAGATCTGAATCAGGTAACCGTTCAGTTGTAAAATTGCGCATTGAAGATAGGAAAATAATTCCATGAGCTGGATTAAAAGTTTGATGTGGAATAAATCCATGAACTGGATTGAAAGCTTGATGTGGAATAAATCCATGAACTGGGTTGAAAGCTTGATGTGGAATAAATCCATGAACTGGGTTGAAAACTTGATGTGGAATAAATCCATGAACTGGATTGAAAGCTTGATGTGGAATAAATCCATGAACTGGGTTGAAAGCTTGATGTGGAATAAATCCATGAACTAGGTTGAAAGCTTGATGTGGAATAAATCCATGAATTGGATTGAAAGCTTGATGTGGAATAAATCTATGAATTGGATTAAAAGTTCAATAATTTACTTCTAATTCATACATAAAATTCCCTACGATCACCCAAGAAACCAGTAAACACGAGGCCTACAGCTTGATTTGGGCTTAGTTTGCATTCTATTGAAAAATAAGGTTGTTATTATTATAGTTCAATCATAAATGCTATATGTTCAAATAATAAAAGAAAAACTATAGACACATTAAATTGAAAATTTGAAATCAAAAGTACGGATAAAGGGGTAACTACTGAAAGAAAAAATCTCAATCTCATAAAGGAAAGCCAGCTTTTAGGCTGGCTCATTAAGAACGACAAGACCAAATTATCGCAGGGGTACCACCCTGCGATATAGTGCTTCACTTGGAAGATTGGCTTTGCAGTTACAATTATACTACATGTAACTCCTTAGTCAATTTTTTACGGTGCGGTAACCTATTGTTTTAAATACAGTGTTTCGTATCAATGAAAAAAAATCAAGCAGTAACAAAAACCTCGCTACTTCAATCATTTGAAAAAACATACCGCATTTGTCTCGTATCAGATGAAACTGACACTCAACCTATGGAAGCTGCATTAACACAAAAAGAACTATTTTCTTTACTATCTAAACACAACATCGTTGATGAAAAGAGTACTACTGCATTCATACCAGGTACATTCACTCACACAAACACACGAAATGAAGATGATATACGTGAGATCTCTCTAATTGTTTACGACATTGATTGCAAAAAGAATCACTATACACTTGAAAATCTAAAGCAAAAACTCTCGCATTATTCATGTATTGTCTATTCAACTTACAACTCTAGTTACTATCACCCAAGATGGAGAATTGTACTATTATTAGACAAACCGATCCCACCGGAATATTTCAAAAGTGTTCACCATAAGATCGCAAACGAACTGAACATCGATATCGACCAAACGTGTACAAATATCAATAGATTGTACTACTTACCATCCGCTTCTAAGAGAAACGACTTTGTGTACGCCTGGACTAACTCAGGTACACTAATTAACTATGTCAATATCTTAGAAGACACCACAAGAAAACAAGCGCAGACAAAAGTACAAAAAAGAACAACTCATCCCCATAAGACCAAAGTGAACATAGGATACGTTTCCTTGTGTTCAGGAGGAGATATTGAAAGGGGCTCAGAGTTATGTGGTTTTGTTGTCCCAGAACCGTTGAGGGCTCCGTTTTCTCAGGGGGACTTTGATGAGCTGCTTTCACAACCAGGTACGTGGTTACGGGCTGCACAATATTTGGGGTTTCCTATTGAACGTATTACCTGTGAGAGACCATATTCTAGGTCGTTTTCTTCGGTGATTCCCGGAGTAGAAGATAACACCCCGAGTTGTAGTATTGCTTTGTATTCTGAAAATGGTAAGTATCGTGTGGTTTATCAAGCGTTTAATGAGGTGCATTTTGTTAGTGGTGCGAGTGGTCCTGTCAAGTTCGATTTATCCCATATTTATGCCATGATGCATTCTGGTCGTAGGATCTCTAAAGAAGAATTCCCAGCTGGAACAAATAAGGTGTGGCTTACTCGTTTGTTGATTGATGCTGGTATGATCATACCTGAGGAGGTTTGTGATTTGCCTGAATTGCCGGAAGGGGCCATACATGCTGAACGTCTTTATACAGGATTTCGACAGCTTCTACAGTGTAAGCGCGTGTTTAAAGAACAAGTTGCTGATGCCACTGCATTTACACTAACTTTTGCATGTTACTGGTGTAGGATCGGTAATCGTAATACCGCGAAGAAGTACACACAGATTCTACTTGATAATGATGTATTGCGTTTTGTTGATCGTATTAATTTGCCCCGCGGCGGATCAGTACCGCTGATTATGCCTGCTGGTAAGTCGGCAAAAGTTTACCAACTATGTCAGCGTAATATTCGTGAAGGTAAAGTGAAAAGTGGGTATAGAGATACTATTAAGCCAACTCAGCATCCGATAGTTGAATTAGCACCTGTTGTATCAATGTATTCTTATAAGTCTACTGCTGTTACTTCATCTAAACCCATCAAAGTGGAGTCTATTCCGATTAGGCAAGTAGGTCTAAAAGCTTTTGTACCTAGTGCAGAGAAGGTTTGTGGGCCAACATATCTTGTTAATAGGCGAATTTTTGAAGGGGGAAATAAAGATACAGATGTCGTTATGCGGATTGTAAACGTAATTCGGCAGAATGGTATGTTGGCATTGAGGCTTGAAGTTCTTCTAGCTGAGGTTGAGTTACCGGTTGACGATGAGTTGATAGCATTTCTTCCTTTTGTGAAACGATATATTTCTGATTATGACGAGAAATATCCGAAGTTGAGTTATAAATAGTCATAGGTGAAAATGTGAAAAATATACTTTTTGCTAGGGGTTGTTGATGTTTTAATACGGCGTGACAGACTCCCGGCAAGTTCCGGTAATATTTCCGTAAAAAAGTGATGTATTGCCTGCCTGAACAAGGCCGCCGAGGTGAAGTAACGATTATTTCTGACTTTTTCATTCATCACTTTTCACAGCTTTTCTATCGGGTTCAGATTTGGGCTGTAGGGCGGTAAGTCATGAAGTTCAATATTCATCACATAAGCCCAGTCTTTCACCCACTCACTCCGGTGATAACTGTCGATACGATCATATTCGTGTACGACTGTTTTGCTGATATCGGCCAGATTCAGGGCTCCCATCAGGTTCAGACGGGTACGGCTTCCCGTGGTTTTCACTACGTTTTCTGGCCCTTACGCATCCAGCCATAAGCCAGTTTCGTCCCCTGAGTAGGATGGGCTCATTGTCTCCGGCTTCCTGCTTGAGTTTCCCGCAGGTTTCTATAAAGGCCCGCTGCTGTTCCGCGTTGAACTTGTGTGGCACGCCGGTCGGTTAATGAGATGGTCACCCCCACCCTGTGAGAGGTACGCTAGCAGGGTATTTTATTTTGGAGGGAATCATCATGCAAAACGTTACGCTTATTGGTATCGATCTCGGTAAACATTCCTTCCATGTCCACTGTCAGGACAGGCAGGGTAACGCCTTGCTGCGTAAGAAGTTTTCCCGCACTCAGCTTATTAATTTTCTCGGTTCCTGCAAGGCTGCAACCGTAGTGATGGAGTCCTGCGGCGGGGCGCACTTTATGGCTCGCCGGAGCGCTGATTTAGGCCATGAGGCAAAGCTGATTTCTCCGCAGTTCGTCCGTCCTTTTGTTAAGAGTAACAAGAACGATTTTGTCGATGCTGAAGCTATCTGCGAGGCAGCTTCCCGGCCCTCCATGCGCTTTGTGCCCCCCGCACAGAAGACCAACAGGCGATGGCCGCCCTCCATCGTGTCAGAGACTCACTGATACGGCAACGCGTTAAAACCACCAATCAGATGCACGCTTTTTTGCTGGAGTTCGGCGTCAGTCTGCCGCGCGGTATTGCCGTGATACGACGTCTGGCCGCTGTGCTGGAAGAAAATGACTTTCCGCCTTATCTGGCAAGGGTTCTGAGCAGACTCCACAGTCATTATGTTTACCTCAGCGGAGAAATTGAGGAAAAAGAGCCAACGAAAAACGGCGTTAGCTCAGTAAGTTAAGCAATTACCATCTGGTTTTGCGACGACAGATAATTGATGACATGAACGGCATATCGGCCTGCTGATGAACCTGATATAAAAAATGGCTCTCTGAAGCCGACCGGTTTTTAAGGTTCGGCAGGCACGGAACTCATCGTGGCGCGGGCATGACTGCTCACCAGACGCCGAATAGATTTACGCAAGCCCACCATACATCAAAATTTGTGTTGCAAAAACGGGAGTGACCATAGATTTTATAACTGAATCCATT
>NZ_JAPFCD010000008.1:0-152928 GCF_026153155.1 Photorhabdus aballayi
ATTACAGTAATATTGGAAAATCTAAAATATCCTATTGATTTTATCAAGTCGCATAGTAATAACTTTAAGAGATTCGTGTTGATCTCCCATCCACGCTATTGCCAAATTACTATTCAAATATTTTTATTTTTTATTGTTACAATTTTAGCTCATAATTACTTAAAATTCGTTAAATAGAGTGTGGGTTACCTAATTATTTTAATTTTATTTGCTACATTTACCGATTTATTTAACCTATTCCAATAGGTTTGGATGACTATTACTATCCTTACAACAGACAGTAATACCTAAATTCCCGGCCTATCCTTTTATCATTATCACACTTAATTGTTGCTTTTTTGATGAAAATTTTTAACTCCATCTATAACTGACGCTTAAAGTATTGTATGGTCTGTGAATAGCAATGGGGAAAAGGCACATTTTTACTATGAAAATAATATTTTTATCAAAAACAACTAACTTATTAAAAGGACTATAGATGTTTAAGTTTGATATTACTATCATTATCCCTATATTTAATGATGAAAATAATATAGTCTATTTGTTGGATTCAATATCTGTACAAGAAAATGTTAATTTTGAGGTTGTCATTATTAATGATGGCTCAACAGATAATAGCTTAGAAGTCATTAATAAATATAAAAAAAGAGATAATAGAATACGGATCTTCAATCAAGAGAATCGTGGTGTTTCAATAGCTAGGAATGATGGAATAAAATATGCGAGAGGAGAGTGGATTTTATTTGTTGATAGTGATGACTGGTTGAAACCACAAATATTAAGAAAATGGCTTGATCACGCTATTGAACAGAAATTAGATGTGTTAATTGGCAATGGAGTCAGTTTTACAGAAGATCCATTTTCACAAGAGAATAAAAGGATAACACGTAGACAACCTTATGGCCGGGTATTAACGGGTAAAGAGTGGATAGAATATTGTGTTGAATGTAGAGAATGGCCACATTTTGTTTGGTTACAACTTATTAAAAAAGAGCTTATTATAAACAACCAACTAAGTTTTAGAGAAAATACCCTTCATGAAGATATCTTATGGACAATTAATTTGTCACTTATAGCGAATCGAATTGGATTTTGTGAGGAGTTATTATATTGTTATCGACATAATTTGGAATCAATAACTCGCTCAAGAGAAATTAAAAAATTATATCATCGGGCTGATAGTTATATTACTGTCGTTGATTCAATTATTAAAATCTCAAAAGAGATTAAAGGTGAAAAATCGTTAAGAAGATCACTGAGCCGTCATGCAATACGAGAGGTTGGCAGTTTTTTTATTTTGTATAGAAAAAGGATACAAGATCCCTCCTTAAAAAAATTACTTGCAAAACGTTTTGTTGAGAAAATTGCTCTGAGAGATTTATTACCAGGTGTACATGATTATCATGAATTATGGTTTATTATACGTTGTAATCTAATCTTAGTATTAAGGAGATTTATGGTCTAGTGGTTATGATATGCTAGAATTCATTTTTCCGGGTTAAATAATTGAGAATATCAGCATACATTTAGGGATACTTGAGCAATTTGATAAGAACAAAGGTATTTATATTAGCAGAGGGAAGAGTGATTTAGCCTTGATTTAGCACTTATTTTGCTTTTAAATGAATCAGTAAAAATGAGGTCTCTATAAAAAAACAACAATACATTTCAGAGTTTAAGTGCATGGTGATCGTATTGATACTTGAAAGTAGAAAATTCAAGGCGAGGTAATAACGCGTTGTTTTTAATTGAGAGGTAAGGTATTAGAAAATTAAAAAATAGATAGAATATGGTTTCTTGTAGAATAATAGCTGACAGGAAGAGTATTATTAATTGGAATAGTTAATGCCTTAATAAATTATATATACCCTATGGATTTCAAGATGCATCGCGACGGCAAGAGAGCGAATCCCCGGGAGCATAGATAACTATGTGACCGGGGTGAGCGAGCGCAGCCAACAAAGAGGCAATTTGAAAGATAATGGGTATATCTGTTAATTATTATTATTCCCTTGTACATAATGATATAGAGCCCGAGTTTGTTGATGAGCTCGGTATTATACTAAATGCAAGTAATCACCTTATAAAATTTAAGGCTGCGCTATGTGTGGCCTTTTCTTATTCTACTGATTTCGCAGTATTCCTATTAACTCAAATTTAAGGCTACACGGCAGCCTATGGATTCCCATTATATGAATGGGAGTAAAGGATGAAATACATGGATAAACAGCCTGACATCTGGATGCAGCTATGGGTATGGCTGCTGTCAGTCAAAGAACAAGGTATTGGTGCGGCACTGGCGGCCGCAATGGCTTATCTCAGAGGTCGATATAACGGCGGTAAATTTTGGACGACAATTATGGATTCTATTATGTGTGCCATGATTGCCTGGTTTATCCGTGATGTGTTGAAGTTTTTTGGTATGAGCACGGACTTGGCTTACATCGGCAGTGTCATTATTGGTTATCTGGGAACTGACTATTTTGGTCAGATCTTAAGAAAAGTTGTTAATAACAAAACAGGTAATAAACAGTAGGAGTGAATTATGAGTAGAGGTATTCGAAACAATAACCCTGGCAACATTCGTTGGGGTGATGATTGGCAAGGCTTGGTACCGGAATCACAACGTACCGACCAATCTTTCTGTCAGTTTGTCAGCCCTGAATATGGTATTCGGGCAATGATTAAAATTTTGCATAATTACAATCGGAAACATGGCCTTAAAACAGTGAAAGGTATCATTTCACGATGGGCTCCCCATAATGAAAATAATACTGATGCCTATATTAACCACGTATGTAAGGACACGGAGGTGACTGGTGATCAGGTTGTTGATGTATTTAATAAGGTATTTATGACAAAGCTTATTAAGTCGGTTATTACCATGGAAAACGGTAGTCAACCTTATAGCAATGCGGTCATTGATAAAGCCTTTTTACTTTTGTAGAGCGATATTATGAAGTTTAACTCTCATGGTTATACTGTTATTGCACTAGCGCTTGTCTCGCTTCTGGCTTACCACTATTACGGTAAGTATACCAAACAGCTTGATACGACAGTTAAGCTACAGAGTGAGCTGCTGGAGCAGCAGAATGAAATCGTTAATCAGCAGGAGCGGATAAAGCTCCTGTCTGAACTGGATAATCAGCATACAAAGGAACTTGCTAATGCGAAATCTGAAATTGATGTTCTTCGCAATGATGTTGCCGCTGGTCATCGTCGGTTGCGCATCGCGGCCACCTGTCATCAAGGCGAAGCCAGTTCCTCCGGCAGCGTGGGCCATGCAACCCCCCCACGACTTAACCCAGCAGTTGAACAAGATTATTTCGATCTCCGAAGAATGATTGTTGAGAATGAACAGCAAACGAAATACTTGCAAGAATATATCAAAACTCAGTGTCAATAGCTGAGTTTTGATAATGTTATTGCGTAATATAAAACAACGTAGGTATGGGTTGGTTATTAGGGCAAGTATGCTTAAGGTCGATTAATAATCAAACAGGGAATACTGTGTTTTGTAACACAACCCGATAACCATCAATATCTTCGAATGTTTTTCCATCAATATCCCAATATGGGTTGTAAGAGGGGACCGCAATAAAGCCAGCGTTTTTCATTAATGATATCTGTTCTAACCATTCTGAATGGTCTGATATATAGAAGGCCAATAAATTGTCCTGTGTGGGGGATCTTCCTACTGTTGTGCCACGATGATGGGTAAATTCGAGATGCCAGAGATGATTTGGATGCCCTAGAATAATACCATCAAAGTTTTCATGATCTTCGAATTGCTCTAGGATAATAAATCCTAAACCTTGGCAGTACATTTCAGCAACTTGAGTTAAGTTGTCAGTTGGTCTGGCGATTCTTAGTATGGTTGATTTTTTCATGGTAATCCCAGTTGATAAAGTTTTTGTGGAATATTCCCAATTCTCAGATCTTCTATTGCTATATAAAACGACTGGTAATGGTAGTTGATAAACGTGAAAAGTACAAAGTGGTAATCTTCAAAATTAAAACAATCTAAAAATATCAGATAATGCCGAGCTATTATTTATGGTATAACAAAATTTAGGGTTTTATAGTTGGGGTTGTTTGATAGGTTCGTTGGTTATTTCTTATTTTTTATCATCATCTCAATCACTAAAGTCTCTTATATGAACACTGATTTGGTGTAAGTAGGTCTGTGTTTTTTCACAATATCATCGAGAATATGTATTCATTTTCGATAAATTCTGATAAATATCCTCACTATTATTTGAGGGGCTGCTCTTACTTTCTGTTTGTAATAATATCTTATAAAATATATTAAATAATAAAATAATTAATAAATTTACTACCTATTATTTAATAGTCTGAGTTTTTCAAAGCCATTAAGTTGATTTCTATTGTTTTTACCAAGTGATATGACCGGTAGCCCAGTAGCTTGTGGCCCTTAAGCAAAATTTTTATATTATATTATATTTTATTATATTATAATCTAGTTTTGTTAGGGAGATTATAATTAATACTATTTTCTGTATTCTTTTTTGTTTATTATTTTTTAAGGATAAATTTCTGATGAATATTAAGGAATTAATTATAGTTCTGGCATTGTCTGGTTCTATGCTATTAGGTGGTTGTACGGTTATACCTGGGAGTGGCCTTACTGTTTATAATAAAGAAGTAATCAATGATGGTGATAGTAACTATGATATTAATAATTTAGTAAATGTTTATCCAGTCACACCACAGTTAATTGAAAAGTTACGAATAAATTCTGCTATTGCACGTCCTAATCCTGAATTAGATAAAGAATTACAGCAGTATGAATACCGTATTGGTGTAGGTGATGTCATTATGGTTACTGTTTGGGATCATCCTGAATTGACGATACCAGCCGGGCAATACCGTAGTGCTAGTGATACGGGCAATTGGGTACATTCTGATGGAACGATTTTTTATCCCTATGTTGGTAAGCTTCATGTCAAAGGGAAAACGGTCACTCAGGTGCGCACAATGATTACCGATAAGTTATCGAAGTACATCGAATCACCTCAAGTTGATGTTAATATTGCTGCTTTCCGTTCACAAAAAGCCTATGTAACAGGTGAAGTTATCAGGTCTGCTCAACAACCGATCACTAACGTTCCCTTAACCATTATTGATGCGATCAACCATGCTGGCGGCTTAACCGAAAATGCTGACTGGAGGAGGATCATTTTGACTCATAAGGGAAAAGAAACGATTATTTCTCTTCAGGATCTGATGCAGAATGGTGATTTGAAACAAAATCGTCTGCTCTATTCTGGCGATATCTTATACATTCCTCGTAATGATGATTTGAAAGTGTTTGTTATGGGGGAAGTCAAAAAACAGACTACTCTGCGTATGGATCGCAGTGGAATGACGTTGACTGAAGCATTGGGTAATGCTGAGGGTATAGATCAATTATCAAGTGATGCTAATGGCATCTTTGTCATCCGCTCACTGCGTAATGTTCCTGATAATAAAGGGAAAATAGCCAATATCTATCAGCTCAATGCTAAAGATGCAACGGCTTTGGTGTTGGGAACGGAGTTTAATTTGCAGCCTTACGATATTGTCTATGTTACCAGTGCGCCAGTCGTTCGCTGGAATCGGGTTATCAATCAGTTGGTGCCAACGATATCAAGCATTAATAGCCTGACTGAAACAACTAAGTGGATTCGTAAGTGGCCGAATTAATGTTTAATTCTATTCTGGTTGTTTGTGTGGGTAATATCTGTCGATCTCCGACAGGAGAGCGTTTATTGCGGCAGATATTTCCTCAGAAGGAGATTTATTCTGCGGGAATATCTGCTTTGGCTGGTAACCCTGCAAATGAGATCTCAAGTAAGGTTGCGGCTAAATATGGATTGTCCCTGGAGGGACATACAGCACGTCAACTAACCAGTGAATTATGCCAGCAGTCAAGCTTGATCTTAGTTATGGAAAAAAGACATATTGAGGCTGTAAACAGGATAAATCTAGGGGTAAGGGGGAAAACAATGCTTTTTGGTCATTGGTTAAATAGAATGGTAATCCCCGATCCTTATAAGTCTGATATCGAGGTTTATGAATATGTGTATCAGTTATTATTTGAGAGTGCTAATAGTTGGTTGGGGAAATTATAACTTATAAGTATTTTTAAATTCTGGGTTTGCTGTTCTTCATTACTTATCAATAAAGTAATTATAGGCTTCTTATGACTACATCAGATAAATCAAGTCACACTCATACGGATAGTGATGAAATTGATTTAGGCCGTCTTCTTAGTGCCTTATTCGATTATCGCTGGGTGATTGGTGGAATTACCCTATTGTTCACCGTTATTGGCCTTTGTTATTCCTTGATTGCGACTCCGATATACAAGGCAAATGCTTTATTGCAGGTTGAAAAGAGAAGTAGTGCATTGCCTTTAATCGGTGATATGGCGGATATGCTTTCTGGGAGACAGTCAGATACATCGGCAGAATTGGAGTTATTAACTTCCCGAATGATCTTGGGAAAGACAGTAAAGGATTTAAATTTGGATGTTCAGGTTACAGCGGATTATTTTCCTGTGATAGGTAAGGGGATTGCCCGCCTTCGTGGTATGCCAAAGCCTGACATTATTATTAAACATTTTACAGTATCACCTGAATATATTAATAAAGGGATAAAAATATATGTTGACGATGCAGAAAATTATCGGTTGTTGTTTGATGATCTGGTTTTCCACGGGCAAGTGAACAAAGTATTTGATACTGATGGCATAAATTTGCTTATCTCAAATATTTCAGCTTCTCCAGGGCAAAGTTTCACGTTGGTTAAACGAGGGCCGTTAGGTGTTATTCGCGGGCTGCAACAAACTTTGCGGGTAAAAGAAAAAGGTAATAATACGGGTATTATTTCGCTTGAAATGGAAGGTGATGATCGTGCAAAAATAAAATCAATACTGGATAGTATTGGTAAAAATTACTTGCAACAAAATGTGACAAGAAAGACGGAAGAGGCTGAAAGTAGTCTTAATTTCTTAAAAAATCATTTGCCTAAAGTTAAAATTGAGCTCAATCGTTCTGAGGAGTTGCTTAACCAATATCGTCAAGCGAATGAATCTATCGATTTATCACTTGAAGCAAAATCGGCTCTGGAGACATTGGTCCAAATTGAGAAACAGATTAATGAGTTGACTTTCAGAGAAGCTGAATTACAGCAATTATATACCAAACAACATCCCGCTTATGTTGCATTGCTTGATAAACGTAAAACTTTGGTTGATACCAAAAAGGAGCTGAATCAGTCAATCAAACGGTTACCTAAAACGCAGCAGGAAATTTTACGTTTGACCAGAGATGTTCAAGTTGGTCAAGAAATTTATGTGCAATTACTCAATAAACAGCAAGAGTTAAACATCTTGAAAGCAGGGACAGTGGGTAATGTACGTATTATTGATGAAGCGATTGTAGAAGGTTCAGCGGTAAAACCGAAGAAGCCACTGATTATTGTATCTATGATGGTATTGGGGTTTATATTGTCTGCTGGGTTGGTTTGCATACGCGTCATGTTTCGCAAAGGAATCGAAAGTCCCGAACAGTTGGAAGAAATAGGTGTTTCCGTTTATGCCACTATTCCACTATCTGGGACCCAAATTAAACTTGAGCAACAACAAAAAAAGCGAACTCATCGTCAGAAATTGCGGTTATTAGCGATTCAAGATCCCACTGATTTAGCTATTGAAGCATTACGCAGCCTTAGAACAACCTTGCATTTTTCAATGATGGAATCTGCAAACAAAATTATTCTTCTTTCGGGTTCTGCTCCTGAGCTAGGAAAATCTTTTATTTCAGTAAATCTTGCTGCTGTATTGGCACTAAGTAATAAACGCGTACTTTTAATCGATGCAGATATGAGAAGAGGTCGTTTACATAAAGTATTGGAAAATCCTCAATCTTTGGGGCTGTCTGAATATTTAGCTGGTCAGCATCAGTTAAAAGAGATTATTACCAGAACTTATCTTACTGAGCTTGATTTTGTTAGTCGAGGTGTTATTCCGTCTAATCCATCGGAATTGCTTATGCATAACAGGCTTAAAGAATTATTATCTTGGGCAGAAGAGCATTATGATTATGTCTTGATAGATACTCCTCCTATTTTAGCTGTAACTGATGCTGCGATTATTGGAAGGTATGCAGGAACTTCATTGTTAATTGCTCGTTATCATAAAACAAGGGTTAAAGAAGTTAATGTTGCTATTCGCCGATTTAAGCAAAATGGCATTCATATTAAAGGTGTATTGCTAAATGCGGTAGAGAAGAAGTCTGGTCTCTATTATGATCATGGCGGATATTATCAATATAGTTATAAGGATTGATAGCCTTTTCTCCGGCTTGTGGGGGCCGGAGAAATTTTATCAATGAGCTCTTATTTTCTTTCATTTATTTCTTAATAGTAAATCAGTTCGTTCAATTTAAGAGAAAACGGATTATCTTTCCTTTCATCTTGCAAGCATGGCTATGATGAAACCCAGAGACTTTTCTTCTGGTGAATTTATGGCTTTACAGTTGTAGAATAGCATAATAAGATGCATTTAAAATGTAATTTATGATCAGAGACCTTCTATGAGCGACCTCATTTGTTATAAACGAATACCAATCTGGCAGAAGAATACTATTCCTGAAATGTTCACTGAGAGACATAATACTAAAGAAGGGACTTATGCTTGTCTTGAGATCCTTGAAGGTGAACTGGAATTTGTGACTTTCGATGGTGATCAGGAAGAAACTGCATATTTTAATGTGCAAAAGCAGCTTCCCATTATCCAGCCACAGGTCTGGCATAAGATTAAATGGGTAAGTGATGATATTAAATGCCAGCTTTCTTTTTTATGTGAACCACAACATCTGTTTTATAAACAAAATAATTTGTCATTACCTCACTCTGAAATTGTATATCTGGCAAATATTATTTCTCCTTGTAAGACATTAGATTTGGGGGCCGGTCGTGGCCGGAATACTTTCTATCTGGCAGAAAGAGGTTATGACGTTACAGCAGTGGATATTAGTCTACAATATATTGATGCAATTAATATTATTAAAGAAAATAATCAGATTAAAAATATCCGTACTGCTATTTATGATATCAACTCGCACAATATCATCGAAAAATATGATTTAATTATTTCAACTGTGGTACTGATGTTTCTGAAACGGGAAAAAATCACCGATATTATTTACAATATGCAAAAGCATACGAATAAAGATGGTATTAATTTGATTGTTTGTCCGGTTGAAACAAATTCTGCACCATATTCATTATTGCCATTCAAATGTTTCCTCATGCCAGGTGAGTTGGAGAGTTATTATTCTGACTGGGAGATTGTTAAATATAATGAAAACCCGGGTCATCTTCATAAAACTGATGAAAATGGCAATAGAATAAAATTAAATTTTGCTACGCTGATTGCCAGAAAGCGATGAAATATTTATACCCGTCATCTTTCAAGTTGCCTCTTTGTTGGCTGCACTCGCTCACCCCGGTCACATAGTTATCTATGCTCCCGGGGATTTGCTCCCTTGCCGTCGCGATGCATCTTGAAATCCATAGGGTATATACCCGTTATCTTTCAAGTTGCCTCTTTGTTGGCTGCACTCGCTCACATAGTTATCTATGTGACCGGGGATTTGCTCCCTTGCCGTCGCGATACATCTTGAAATCCATAGGGTATAGATGGATTATTAACGTTAGATTAATAGTAACAGTCGGTTCAATCGGCTATTGATTCATTTTCTCAGTTGCCATCATATAATGCGTATTTTATCTTGCTATATACTACCTGTTTTTATCATTTAAAGATTAATCGCCGGTTTGCATGATTTCGTTATATCGTTGCTGGTCCCGGTACATTTGCAGATAGACCTGATATTTGGCCTGATGAAATAAAAATGTCTCTTTCTCCGGTTTGATAATGCTACCGTCACGTACCATCGATTTCGCTGCTTGAGCGAAGTCCGCAAAGGAACCGCAAGCAACGGCGCCAAGCAAAGCAGAGCCAAGATTGACAGCATCCTCTTCCTGAGCAAGATAAATTTCGCGGCCGGTGGCATTGGCATATTCACGTAGCCATAGTGGGTTTTTAGTTGCGCCGCCACACATAACTAGCCGGTTTATTTTATGTCCTGCTTCTACTAATGCATCAATAATATGGCGGGTGCCATAAGCAATAGATTGCAGCGTTGCCAAGTAATGGCGGGCCAGAGCATCACGACTATCTGCCAGCGTTAGCCCGCTTACCATTCCCTTGGCATTAGGGTTTGCTCTTGGTGAACGGTTGCCGTGATGATCACCTAAAATATGAAGTTGTGCGGTCGGGTATTTTTCTTGCTTTTCTAACTGTGCGACAGCTTCATTCAGTAGCTGGTAGTAATGATGACCAGATTCCTCAGCTTCGGTTTCCAGCTCCAGCCAGCTATTATGTTGACGAATTGACCACTCAACTAATGCGCCGGCGGCGCTTTGTCCACCTTCGTTGAGCCAGTATCCGGGTAGCATTGCGCCGAAATAGGGACCCCAAACTCCCGGAACCATAACAGGATAAGGGCTGACAATCATGTGGCAGTTTGAGGTGCCGCTGATAATAACCAGGCTGCCTTCTGGATAGGCGCCAGCCAATGCCAATCCTCCGGCGTGAGCGTCGATAATACCACCAGCGACGATGACTCCTGTGTGCAGCCCAAAATCTTTAGCCACTTCAGCAGTTAGGTAGCCTGCTTTTTCGCCAATCTCGATGATGGTAGGCGGAACTTTATTTGTTAAATCTTCTAACCCAACATCATAAAGTAGTTTTTCGCTGAACTGTTTTTGATGGGCCAGATAATTCCATTTGCAGGTGAACGTGCAGATACTGGCTACATCAGCGGCAGTTGCTTTCCACACCAGAAAATCTGCTAAGTCAAAGAAACGCCATATATCCTGATAACGTTGAGGAAAGTGGTTTTTTAGCCATAAGATTTTCGGTAGTTCCATTTCAGGGCTGATTTCGCCACCTACATAGCAGAGTGCAGGGTCATTGGTTTGATTTATCGTGATGGCTTCCTTGATTGCACGATGGTCCATCCACATGATGATATCGTGTTCGGGATTACCATTTTCGGCCACAGAAACAGGGTGTCCTTCTGCTGCTACCGCGACTAGTGAACAGGTGGCATCGAAGCCGATTGATTTAACGTCAATAGGATTAATATTTGCCAGTGCAACAGCTTCTCTTACTGTTGCACACACTTGCGTCCAGATGTCTGTAGAAGATTGTTCAACAAAATCGGTTTTTGGATGAAATTGCTGGATAGGTCGAGCGGAGAATGCATGCCGTTTGCCGTGTTGGTCAAAAACCGCAGTACGGACACTGGCGGAGCCGACATCAACGCCAATGAAATATTGTTGTTCCGGCATGAGGTTCTCCTTTTATTCATTCATTAACCTAGGCTGATAAAATGAGTTGAGTGGAACAATAAAACAATGAGGTTATTCAATTCTTGTGAAGCGGCTCGAAAAAGATTAGGTGATTTTATGATGATAAAAAAATATCACCTATATTTTCTATTGTTCTTTTGAGTGATGTAATAAATCCATTCCAGAATAGTGGTTTGTTTAAAAGGAAAAACATGATAGGTAGAGCGAGCAAGATATTTTCAGAAAAATCGCTGACAATTTCTACGTAATGATTTTTTTCTTAAAAAATCGACTTCAAAAATAATATTAATAAGTTCATTAATTAACAAAAGACGGAGTGTAAAGAGTAATATTTTATTGTTTTGCTTTAATTAATCGGAATAATCAAATGATTAAGTAAATTATTTTGATTAAGATAGCGGCTTATATGTAAATATTTTTTAATGTATTTGGCGTGATAAATTTTTGAACATTCTAATCTTAAAATTCTATCGAGTGATATCACTCACAAGTATCAAATCTTTTTCCATTTTTACGAAATTTTTTCTCGCATATTTTCTGTAAATATTCTTTATTAAGTTGCTGCGCGTATGTTGTTATTTTGTTACGAGATGTCCGAGGGACTATATGGAATTAATCACAGAATGGCTGAGTGCTGTTAACGGGGTAGTGTTGGGAATACCGATGATGGTCGGTCTTCTGGGGGTTGGGTTGTTCATGCAGCTTCGCCTCTCTTTTCTGCCTATACGTAAACTGGGAACGGGTTTTAAATTACTATTTGAGCGTAATCATCAACGGGGAGAAGGGCAGATATCGCCATTTAACGCGTTGATGACAGCGCTTTCCGCCACCATTGGAACAGGTAATATCGCCGGTGTGGCTACCGCAGTTGTTTTGGGGGGGCCAGGCGCACTGTTTTGGATGTGGATAACCGCATTAGTGGGCATGGCGACCAAATACTCAGAGACGGTATTGGCAGTCCGTTTCCGTGAAGTTGATAAAAATGGTCACTATGTTGGTGGCCCTATGTATTACATAAAAAATGGTTTGGGTAAAAAATGGGCTTGGTTGGGGACGCTGTTTGCGGTATTTGGCAGTATTGCTTGTTTCGGTATCGGTAATACCGTACAGGCAAATTCTGTTGCTGATGTGCTGCAAAGTAACTTCGGCGTTTCTACCACGGTAACGGCCATAGTATTAGCGATTCTGGTTGGTGCAGTGCTTATCGGGGGTATTAAACGTATTGCTGATGTAGCAGGTAAATTAGTGCCGTTTATGACGGTTGCCTATCTTGCTGCTGGGGTTATTGTGCTGGGGGTGAATTTTAGTGAGATTCCCGCTGCATTTGTTCTGATTGTTAAATCTGCATTTACACCTGTTGCGGCACAGGGTGGTTTTGCGGGTGCGGCAGTATGGGCGGCAATTCGTTTTGGTGTAGCTCGAGGCATTTTCTCTAATGAAGCGGGATTGGGAAGTGCGCCGATTGCTCATGCAACCGCCAAAACTCAAAACCCGATTCGTCAGGGGTTGATCGCTATGCTGGGTACTTTCATTGATACCATTATTGTTTGCTCTATCACTGGCTTAACTATCGTCATTACGGGTGGTTGGCTGAATGGTCAGACAGGTGCGACATTGACAGCGACTTCTTTCGCTATGGCGATTCCTGGCGGCAATTATATTGTCGCGGGTGCTCTGGTAATATTTGCTTTTACCACCATTCTTGGCTGGAGTTTCTACGGTGAAAAATGTATTCAGTATCTATTCGGGCAAAAAGCTATTACGCCTTTCCGTATAGTATGGATTATTGCTTTGATGGTCGGTTCTACTCAATCATTGAACTTTGTCTGGCTATTGGCAGATACACTGAATGCAATGATGGCAATACCGAACCTGATTGCATTAGCATTGTTAAGCCCAGTCGTTTATCGGCTGACAAAAGAACATATCAAAGATGTGAATGCGGATAGTATTGATATTAAAGCAAGAATTTGAATAAAAGCCTTCCAAATGGAAGGCTTTTCTCATCACTGATTGAAATTATTCTTCACCGGTTTTGATATAGATGTTTTTAACCTGAGTGTAAGCATCCAACATCATTTTGTGTGTTTCTCTGCCAAGGCCTGATTTTTTGTAACCGCCAAATGGAGCGTGAGCTGGCAGTTCGTGGTAAGTATTAATCCACATACGACCCGTTCTGACAGCTTTGGCGACGCGTAATGCACGGTCAAGATCTTGTGTCCAGACAGCACCGGCCAGACCATAATCAGAATCATTTGCCATTCTGATTACATCTTCTTCGTCGTCGAATGGAATCACGGTCAATACAGGGCCAAAAATCTCTTCGCGCGCGACTCGCATGTCATTAGTGACATCGGCAATGATGGTTGGTTGGATAAAGAAACCATCATCATAACCTTCTCCAGTAATGCGTTTACCGCCGGTTAGAATGGTTGCGCCTTCTTGTTTTGCAACTTCTACGTATCCGAGAATTTTTTCCATTTGTTCCTGGCTGACCTGGCTTCCCATCTGAGTTTCTTTTTCCAGTGGATCGCCAACCTGGACAGATTCGAATTCTGCTTTCAGAGATTTGAGGAATTCATCATGAATATCTTTGTGCAGGAATAAGCGGGAACCTGATTCACACGCTTGACCTTGATTCAGCAAAATAGCTCTGGCCGCATATTCTACGGCTTTTTTCATCTTGGCGTCAGGGAAGATAATATTGGCTGATTTACCACCAAGCTCCAGCGTTGCAGGGATAAGCTTTTTGGCTGCGGCTTCGGCTACGGTATAACCTACTCTGGTGGAACCAGTGAATGCCACTTTTTCGACATCTTCATGATCCAAAATGGCTTGACCAACGACTGAGCCGCGACCTGTAACAATGTTGACTACTCCGGCTGGCAGGACTTTATTCAGTATTCGGCCTAATTCAAGCAGAGTGATTGATGTCAGTGTTGCAGGGTTGATAACAATGGTGTTGCCCGCTGCAAGAGCTGGAGCCAGTTTCCATGCCGCCATCAGTAATGGGAAATTCCAGGGAATTACCTGTCCGACAACACCAATGGGTTCACGGATCACCAAACTGAGTGTATTGGTATCCAGAACTGAAGCTTCATCGGTATGGGAACGGATCACACCCGCAAAATAGCGGAACTGGTCAACGGAAGCGGGTAGATCCATATACAGGGATTCATTTAATGGTTTTCCGGTATCCAGTGACTCAAGAATAGCAAAACGCTCTTGTTCTGCTTCTAGTAAGTCAGCAATTTTCAGCAGAATTGATTGTCTTTCAGTTGGTGAGGTTTGGCTCCAGGCGGAGAAGGCTTTTTTCGCGGCACTGACAGCAAGATCGACATCTTCAGCATTACCGGATGCATATTCAGCCAGGAGTTCTCCTGTCGCTGGGTTGTAACTTTTGGTTGTTTCTTTGGATACACTATCTACCCATTGCCCATCAATAAGCATTTTGTAGGATTCAACGGGCAACATCTCTTTCTCAATATCATGTAATCGTTTCATTAACATACTCCGAGTACTTTGGTTTAAGAATATTGGTTTAAGAATATTGGTTTAAGAATAGTTACATCTTGAATCTATTTCGTCTGGTTATTTTGTTTTTCATTCTTGTTAGTGAAGAGCGAATGATTCCTCGCATAAATCATCCCTGTTTGGGATAAATTATCAGGTTTTATATGATTTCATTATGTGAATATATTTGTACTTTATATTAATTGCTTAATCGAATTTATCTTGTCATATTCTATGTTTTTTTAATCACCAACTATAGTAGAGTACAAAATAATAGATGTCTATTAGCATGTTATATAAAATATTAGGTATATTAACAAACGGAAATTATAAATAAAGGGTGAAGCTAAGTATCCGTTGGCGTATTCCAACGGATTGAAAAGAAATATTATTTTGCTGTAATCCAGAATATCCCGTTACCATCAAGGGCTGTAAATGTTTTATGCAGATATAGGCTATCCGCTTGTGGATCGATATCTTCAAATAACTTCGGGTGCAGGAATTTAGCAATGATTTCAACAGCAATGATGTTAAACGGCGTATCGTAATATTGGTGGTACAGTGCTATTACTTGCTTTTCGCGGAATGCTCTTAATACGTTTAATTTGGGGCGTGTCAGTAATTTTTTCAGTCGTTCCTGTGACTGTTTTAGATTTCCAGTGTAGCCTAATGGTACAGAGAAGTTTCCGGGGAGGACTTTATCCCAATCTGCGGCAGTCATCAGATAAAATTCAGGATTACTGACGATTAATTGTTTTTCGTTTACCTCACCATCCATACCTGAGAACCAGCGAGCACCGAGGTTATCACCTCCTGCGGCAGTAACAAATTCGCCAAAATTGCCATTTCCGAAAGTTTTACAACAATATTCAGCACCTAACATGCCTGCATGGCGTTCAATAAATACTGGAGGACGCTGTTCTTTACCTAGCGTACCAACGCGTTGATTAATAATTTTCATCCTCTCTTGATAAAACTCAATAAATTTTTGTGCATTTTCTTCTTCACTAAATACTTTCCCAAGTAAAACCATGCTTGGAATCGTATTTGTTAGCGGATATTGACGGAAATCAATAAAAATAACCGGAATGCCCGCTTTTTCCAGTAAAATTATGGTTCCACTATCGTTGAGCTTAGTTTGAAGCCCAATATCAAAAATAACCAGATCGGGTTTATAAGTCAGCGCTTTTTCGACGCTAAAATCGCTTTGATAAGGATTAGGGAATACCGGAATATCCCGTAGTTGCGGGAACGCTTTTTCATAAACAATTGCCAAATCTGGAGATTTAATTTCCAGTGCATTATCCCAGGCGACAATACCTTTAAGCGGATTATCAGGATGAAGAATATTCAGTGCGATTAATACTCGGCTGTCAGCCAACATAATCCGATTGACCGGCGCGTTAACTTTAACCTTCCGGCCAGCAACGTCTTTGACTGTAATTTCTTTTGCTTGCGCAGAGACAGACAGTAACATCAATATGGCAGTCAGAAAATATTTTGCAGTGTAGTGGATGATTGCCATTATTCCTCCTTTGAATAAATAACGTTCTTGGTTGAACCACATAATTTGACAGTTGTGATTGGTCGTAAAGTGCAGTAGCAAGTCGTTGTATTCTATCCATTGAATAGTTAATCGAGACGATAAACGCAAGTACGATCACATCTAATTGGGTCCAAATCTGTTTATACTAATCTTAAAATGATAATGATAACAATTTACATTAATCAAATGGTTTTAGTGACTTTGGTAAATAATATTTTGATTTTTTACTATTTTTAAATAATAACAATGAGTTGAATGGTATTTGTGAGTTAAAAATAATTCTCATCTGGTGGGAAGTTATGAGGGTGGTTGGCAAAAGCAGCAGACTAAATTTGCCAAATTCTCTGGCAGATTGTGATGGTTCCAGCTACATTATTGATCTGAATATTAGCAATTACTGTGGTTGTATCTGGGCTTGTTTTTTGTCGGCGGTTGGTCGGGTGTTTTAGTCATCTGATAGATTTAGCAGGCAAAAAAAACCGTTTTTTATACTGTTGAAGAAATAACAAAGCCAGCAAAGAGGCAACTTGAAAGATAACGAATATATACCCTATGGATTTCAAGATGCATCGCGACGGCAAGGGAGTGAATCCCCGGGAGCATAGCAAACTATGTGACCGGGGTGAGCGAGCGCAGCCAACAAAGAGGCAACTTGAAAGATAACGGGTATAAACGGTTTATTGTTTCTGCTTCTGTTATTATTCCCTTGTTTAATATTCTGTGGGGGATGAATATGAAAAAATTGTTAGTAATTTGTTTGCTAGGATTTGTATTAGCTGGTTGTGATAGCCAACCTAAACTTGATGCTTCTAATGAAATCTCGTTGAAAGTCTCCATTGAGAAAGTAAGAGATGCGTTATCTGATGATAAAAAAGCGAAGTTTGATGAATCAATTCAATCGGCTATGTTTAATAGCATCGATTTTAATGATTTGGTTAAATCAGGTGCTAATGGTGATATGATGGAAACGAAACAAAAGTTTTATAAATTGCTGGATGGTAAAACTGCTGATCAATTGATCGCTGAAGTTGAAAAAATTGAAGCTAAGAGATCAGAAAATGAATAATTCCTTCATAGGGTTATTCTCATTAAAACGGCAAAAGGTGAAAATCTATACCCTATGGATTTCAAGATGCATC
The DNA here is from genome assembly GCF_026153155.1 of Photorhabdus aballayi. Classification (NCBI taxonomy): domain Bacteria; kingdom Pseudomonadati; phylum Pseudomonadota; class Gammaproteobacteria; order Enterobacterales; family Morganellaceae; genus Photorhabdus; species Photorhabdus aballayi. Next base: position 17,647 of record NZ_JAPFCD010000008.1, read on the forward strand.
GCGATGGCAAGGGAGTGAATCCCCGGGGGCATATGAACTATGTGACCGGGGTAAACGAGTGTAGCCAACAAAGAGGCGACTTGAAAGATAACGGGTATGTGCCATTTTTTTATTATCATCAATAAATTAAATAAAACTTAAACAAACCCACTTTCAGTTTTGAATTATGACGACTTTTGCTTATAATATGCGCCGCATTCTAAGTGCAGTATCTCGTTAGGCGAGGCTCCTATACAAACACAGGTTGCTGATCTGACGACGTCGAGAGACGCCCAAGATTAGGACAGGATATATCGAACCAAGGTATATCCCCATGTAACTTTCTGATAATTCAGGATACGTTGTATAGTGCTAAAACTGAGACGTAGAGATAGTCATTGCATTCTCTCATCTGGTTTCGCCCCTATGTGAGTGCTGTTTGAAGTTCACAACAGTAATAGGGACCAACATCATGAACATCACATCCCATGAAAAAATGGATGCATTAGCAGTTGCTAATCATTCTTCTATTAATGAAATAAACGCTGATCAGCAACGGAAACATCGATTGAAAAATGAAGATGCAACTGTCAGCGCATATATGAGTCAGCGTTTCATTTCTGTATCTGTTGCTGATTCTGTTTTGTCGGTCAAAAGTCATTTAATTGATCAACTTGAAGATGAACAGATCCCAACCTACCTATATGTTATTGATGATGAAGGTTATCTTAATGGCATATTACCGGTGAAGGTGTTATTAACTGTAGCTGATGATTTATTTGTGTCAGAGATTATGAGACAAAGCTATTTTTCCGTATCACCGGAGCAGCCGCGTCATGATGTTTATAGTTTGATAAATCACAGTGGTATGGATAGTGTTCCGGTGACTCATTTTGGCAAATTAGTTGGGGTGCTGCGACCGCAGGATATTGCTGAATTGATTGAAGATGAAAACACGTTGGATGCTCATTTGCAGGGGGCGACTTTACCTCTGGAGCAGCCTTATCTGAGTACCAGCCCAATAACATTATGGCGTAAACGTGTCGGGTGGTTATTATTACTATTTGTTGCGGAAGCTTATACCGGTGCTGTGCTTAAAGCATTTGAAGATCAATTGGAAGCGGTAATTTCTTTAGCGTTTTTTATCCCGTTATTAATAGGAACGGGGGGCAACAGTGGGACACAAATTACCTCAACGTTGGTCAGAGCAATGGCGTTGGGGGAAGTGAGCTTGCGTAATTTATGGGCAGTGTTACGTAAAGAGATTTCCGCTTCATTTTTAGTTGCGGTAACGATAGGTTTTGCTGCGCTTATCCGTGCCTGGATATTAGGTGTCGGTATTGAAGTGACTATTGCTGTCAGTTTGGCCATCATTGCAATCACCCTCTGGAGTGCCATTGTTTCTTCCATTATTCCGATGGTATTGAAAAGGCTTTCTATTGATCCGGCTGTTGTATCGGCTCCTTTTATTGCCACGTTTATTGATGGTACAGGCCTGATTATCTATTTCGAAATAGCTAAATTAGTAATGACAGAACTCGTTTAAAATTACCGATAAGATGCCCATATTTATTGGGTATCTTATTGATTAAATTAGGAGTGAAAATAGTTTTTTATTTAAATTAATTTAATGTTTTTATATGGTTAATATTGGATTTTATCATCAATTAATATGAATTAAATGAACGAATTTAATATAGTAGAAATATATATTTAAAATAATTCAATTCATTAAAGTTATTTTCTGTTTTAGTGAATTGGTTTGTTATATTTGTAATTAATCTATATTAATTTGATGGATTTTTAATTTAAAAATTATTTGTGGTGATAAAATAGGTATTTTTTATTATATTGAATATGCCTGAGATTTTAACAGAATAAAATTCTGTTGTATCCCAGGCATGATCAATGATGCGCATCATAAGGCCAATTGCGTTCGCAGAAGTGGCCTTTTAAGTTAGTAAAAATTTCTCAGGTATATAGTGATGAAAATTATTGACTCGACAATATTCTTCTAATTGAAGAGTGGAATTAATATTTATTTTGTGATATATCCTGATCATATGGTTTTCAATTACACTAGAATCGAGGCTCAATATTGTTCCCATTTGCTTTCTTGTGTATTTCTGTAAGAAAAGGAAAATAATATCCCATTCACGCTCAGTAAAAAGATCTGTCGGTGGTTGGAGTAAAATGGATGAAGGAAGTTTATTATGATATTGATACAGATGGGTTAATGAATAGTCTTTCGCCTTCCAACAATGATATATAATGCCTATACAACTTCCATCTTCATGATAAAAAGGCATCTTTTCACAAAAATAAGATGATAGAATTTGCTCTTTACCAAATACATGTGTTTCAAGTGAGCATATATTTTTCCCTTTTTTCATTACTTCTTGATCATGATGAATATATTCCTTTGCAAATTCAGCGCCGGCCCAAGGGAGTTCATGATCATAAAGTCCACTGTAATCAAATGATGGTAAGAAATTTTTGATAGCATTTAACGCTTTATTACTATAAATAAAACATGAAGAACTATCTTTTATTCCCCAAGGTTCATTACTTATTTCCATTGTATTGATAATCTGAGGTGATATCGTGCAGTTCTTCATAAACACTCCTTGATAATTTGAAGATTAAATAAACGTCCTACTTTTGGATTCCCTAGTTTTTTCTGAAATATAGCAATAAAATTGATTTTTTTCATAAGAATTTTCTAGTTTATATGTTATGGAAGATTCGATTGTTGTTTATTATTTAACTTATTGTTTTAATTTCCTGTTTATTATGTTTAAAATAACGTGCTATACAGTAATATTTAGCAATCTATTAGTTAAAAAGTACATTTGTTGGTTAATTGATTATCTTACATATTCATACCATCCCAAAGAAGTAAAATATGGAGAACTATTTTTACGCCCCACGGTTCATGATTTTTCCATATATTAATGAGTTGTGGCGTGATATTTGATATAAAGTGCATTATTGAATATCTATCTATTTTAATGTAATTCTTTATTATAGGAAAATTAAATATAATGTTTAAATAGGACTAGTTACTTAATCATAACCTTAAATTTCCGGTGTTTTAGGTAAACCGGTATACTCCATACGAGTTCTACTTAATTTATCTTTAAAAAATTTTTGACGCTTGGCAATGGATTATAAGCAAGATCAGAAATCGATACACAAGTCACATTTTTACATTTCATGAAACCGGTTACATGAACAGCAAACTTATCTCACATTCCATTTGAAATAAATTAGTTACTTTATTGTAACAACCAATTCTAAACTGGAGCTTGAAATGTATGATTAAGAACAATCTTAATCTGAGACTAATTATACGAATAGCTGTTCTTGTTGATTGTTAAAATATTTTTCCATTTATATTCAACCTTATTGAAGGTCATATATGAGTCAAATCACCCCTCAGTTAACAAATATGTGGGACAAAAGTCATGATTCTTGGTTCGTAAAAGATAAGAATCTTCGTTTTATATATGCAAATAAAGTATTTATCAGATTAAGTAAGTTACCTGAAGACTTTAATGTCATTGGATATACTGCTAAAGAATTACCCACACCGTTTAATTATCTTGCTCACCTTTTTGAAAAACATGACCGTAAAGTCTTACAATCTATGCAGCGAATATCATCTATTGGAGCTGATCTTCAAAGCAATGGTCAACAACTTAATCCCTATTTTTGTGAAAAATACCCACTAATGGATGAAAATAACCAATGTATTGGAGTAATTGGTCGCATTAAAGAAATAAGCCATTTTTCAATACACAATTATATTAAACATTCCCCTTCTATACCTAATAGATTTCGAGTTGCAGCGCGGCGGCAAGTGAACGAATCCCCAGGAGCATAGATAACTATGTGACTGGGGTGAGTGAAAGCAGCCAACAAAGCAGCAGCTTGAAAGATGAAGGGTATATATCTGTTAGGTTGAGACCACCTAACAATATATTGACAGAGAAAGAGTGGATGGTGATTTTTTTATTCTGCCGAGGTATTAGCAATAAAAGTATTGCTAATGAAATGAACGTTTCATGCCGTATCTTGGAAAGGTATTTTAAAAGTATCTATGAGAAATTATCAATTGGATCAATTATTGAATTGAAGCTTTTTTGCGAAAAAAATAATTATGATCTCTATATTCCACCAAAATACTTTAAATCTATGAACCATTTCCTACTATATTGAAGGCGATAGTTATGTTCCAGCTCTTCTGTCACTTAATCAAGAGGGGTGATTTAAGTGACAGAGAGACATGACTTTCAATAAATCAATGATATGAATCAGCTTCGCAGTTCATTTTCGGAGTCAGATCAAGGATTCCATCATCGGTATATTGAAAGTCTCATCATGTTCATACTTTCAACCGCTTTTATTCTATTGTTAAGCCATTCATTTAATATTATTAAGGCAAACCCAATTCACATGATTCGCTTGAAATAAGGTATGTAAATCCTTTCATGATAATCTGAATAAATTGAGATATGATTCTTCTTCACATTTATCTTACATAACTGTTGAGGAGAGATTATGGCCACAATGAAAGACGTAGCCCATCGAGCTGGAGTATCCGTGGCCACTGTAAGCCGTGTTATTAATAATACCGCTTACGTCGAACCAGGCACTCGTGAGCGTGTAGAAAAAGCCATGCGTGAATTCAACTACCATCGTAATTCTGCCGCGCTTGCATTAGCGAAAAGGTGCGGGAATATGTTGGGTTTACTCACCGGTAATTTGGCTGATCCTTTTTTTTCCCTTTTGGCTCGCGGGGTTGAAAAAATTGCCCGGCAGGAAGAAGTAAAACTGATGGTTTGTAGTGGCGGACATCAAGCTGAACTTGAGAAATCCGCCTTAGATTTTTTAATTAATCAGGGATGCGAAGCAATAGTAGCGCATATCAGTAGAATGAGTGATATAGATGTATTACGTTATGCAGCTCATACACCAGGATTGGTGATTATCAATCGATATTTCCCTGCTATCGCCAACCGGTGCATTTGGTTAGATAACGTCAGTGCCTCTCAGATTGCTACCAACTACCTTCTTCAAAACGGTCATCGAAGAATTGCTTGTGTAACAGCAGATCTACCGATTGATGATAGAAGGCTCCGTTTGGAGGGGTATCAGGCTGCAATGGCTAATGCGGGCATCACCGTACCTGGAAATTGGGTTATTAGCGTTCCATTCAACGAAAAAGGTGGAGAATTGGCAGCAGAAAAGCTCTTAGACAGTGGCATCGGCTTTACCGCAGCAGCAACATTTAATGATGTTATGGCTGCCGGGATGATGCGATCCCTACATCAAAAGAAAATTAAATTACCGGAACAACTGTCGATTGTTGGGTTTGATGATATTGTCCCGGCCCGATATCTTTATCCCCCTTTAACTACCGTACACAATCCAATAGAACGAATGGCTCAGCGGGCGGCTAATTTGGCATTGCAGCTCAGTGCCAAAAAAGAAGTAGCTCCGCAAATGAATATGTTCTCAGCCGAACTTGTCATCAGAGATTCCGTTTTTCGGATAGAATAATAAAAAGCATTACATATAAACATAAGCGAAAAGCGATATACAGATCACATTTCATATCTCATGAAACCAATTACATGAACAAGTAATATCTGTCACATCTCATTCGAAATAAATTCATTATTCTGTTTTAACAGCTCACCTGAAATTGGAATTTTAATATGGATGATAAGAAAAAGCTTAATTTGGGACTCGCTATACTGCCAATTGCAGCAATGCTTTTACTGTTGGTTATTGGGTATGGTCAATTGAATTTACGCATCGAATCCCTATTACTGATATCAGCAGGCATAGCAGCGACATTAGCGTATTGGCAAGGCTATCGCTGGAATGACATTATCGATGCTATTGTGGCAAAGCTGGCTAAAGCGATGCCGGTGATCATGATCCTGATTTGCGTAGGCGGGTTAATTGGGACCTGGATGTTCAGCGGAACCATACCTTACATGATGTATTGGGGGTTAAAACTGATTAGCCCTCAATACATACTTATTGCTGCTTTCTTTATCACGAGCGTTATCTCAGTTTGTACCGGTACGTCATGGGGATCAGCAGGAACAGTGGGGGTTGCCCTTATGGGAGTCGCCGCTGGCCTTGATGTGTCTTTGGCTGCGGCAGCCGGAGCGGTTGTTTCAGGCGCGTATTTCGGCGATAAAATTTCACCGCTATCTGATTCAACTAACTTCGCCGCCATCGTTGCCGATACTGATCTTTACAGTCATGTTCAACATTTGATGTATACCACTATTCCCGGCTTTGTTTTAGCGGCTATTGTTTATTTTATTGCGGGCCATACAAGTTTAACGGGTAACGTGGCGACACCGGAAAAGGTCTCAGAAATCGTGCAATCTCTTGAAAGCCTGTATCACTTCAATTTATTGCTGATTTTGCCTCCGATACTGGTTTTGTGGGGAGCAATAACCAAACGTCCGGTGATACCCGTCATGCTTGCTGCTTGTGTATTAGCTATTGTGCTTGGCATAGGTCTCCAGGGGCTCACCCTTAAACAGGGCCTTAATGCGTTGATAGATGGTTTCAATCTTTCGATGTTCTCTGATCAGGGACACAACATCACCGGAGTCGTTAGCGATGTTTCCCGCCTGCTCAATCGTGGTGGTATGTTCTCGATGATGAGTACTATTCTGCTTGCATTTTGTGCATTCGCGTTCGCCGGTGCTTTAGCACTCACTGGCGCTTTGACCATCATCATTAACCGGCTTCTACAAGTTGTTCACACAACCGGGCAACTTATCGCTGCAACCTTAGTAACAACTATTCTGGTAACGGGCGCAACCTGCAACGGAAAGCTGGCTCTCCTTATCCCGGCAGAATTGTTCAAAGACGCTTATCGCCGGATGGGACTGGATAATAAAAATCTGTCACGAACAATAGAAGATGGCTGTACCGTCATAGAACCGTTGATCCCCTGGACTGCTGCCGGCATTTATATGGCGACTACCTTGGGTGTCAGTACGCTTGAACTGCTACCTTGGGCAATCCAGTGCTATGCTGCCATCTTCTTGGCGCTCATTTATGGCTTTACTGGTTTCGGTATCGCAAAAATCACTCCGGAAAACTCCCTGAATAAAAAGGAAACCCAACGTGAAATTGCCTGATTTCAACCAGATAATCGATCGCCACAATACAAGCTCTGTTAAGTGGGATTTTTTAAATCGTGACTTGCCCTTAAATAAGACTGATTTGCTTCCAATGTGGGTGTCTGATTTCGATTTTCAGTGCCCGGAAGAAGTCTTGTAAACACTCTATTCTCGAATTGACCACGGTATTTTTGGTTATAGCGAACGCGACGATCACTATTACCAAGCGGCAATAGACTGGTTTTCGAGGTGCCATAAACATAAGAGTAAAAGTGATATACAGATATGTTTCACATTCCATGAAACCAATTACATGAACAAGTAATATCTGTCACATCTCATTCGAAATAAATTCATTATTCTGTTTTAACAACTCACCTGAAATTGGAATTTTAATATGGATGATAAGAAAAAGCTTAATTTGGGACTCGCTATACTGCCAATTGCAGCAATGCTTTTGCTGTTGGTTATTGGATATGGTCAACTGAATTTACGTATCGAATCCCTATTACTGATATCAGCAGGAATAGCAGCTACCTTAGCGTATTGGCAGGGCTATCGCTGGAATGACATTATCGATGCTATTGTGGCAAAGCTGGCGAAAGCGATGCCAGTGATCATGATCCTGATTTGCGTAGGCGGGTTAATTGGAACCTGGATGTTCAGCGGAACCATACCGTATATGGTATATTGGGGATTAAAGCTGATTAGCCCTCAATACATACTTATTGCTGCTTTCTTTATCACGAGCGTTATCTCAGTCTGCACCGGCACATCATGGGGGGCAGCCGGCACAGTTGGCGTCGCTCTGATGGGAGTTGCCGCTGGCCTTGATGTGTCTTTAGCGGCAGCGGCGGGCGCGGTTGTTTCAGGCGCGTATTTCGGCGATAAAATTTCACCGTTATCTGACTCAACTAACTTCGCTGCCATCGTTGCCGATACTGATCTTTACAGTCATGTTCAACATTTGATGTATACCACTATTCCCGGCTTTGTTTTAGCGGCTATTGCCTATTTTATTGCGGGTCATACAAGCTTAACAGGTAACGTGGCGACACCGGAAAAGGTCACAGAAATCGTGCAATCTCTTGAAAACCTGTATCACTTCAATTTATTGTTGATTTTGCCTCCGATACTGGTTTTGTGGGGAGCAATAACAAAACGTCCGGTGATACCCGTCATGCTTGCTGCTTGTGTATTAGCTATTGTGCTTGGCATAGGTCTTCAAGGACTCACCCTTAAACAGGGCCTTAATGCGTTGATAGATGGTTTCAATCTTTCGATGTTTTCTGATCAGGGACACAACATCACCGGAGTCGTTAGCGATGTGCCCCGTTTGCTCAATCGTGGGGGTATGTTCTCGATGATGAGTACCATTCTGCTTGTATTTTGTGCATTCGCATTCGCCGGCGCTTTAGCACTCACTGGCGCTTTGACCATCATCATTAACCGGCTTCTACAAGTTGTTCACACAACCGGGCAACTTATCGCTGCAACCTTGGCAACAACCATTCTGGTAACGGGCGCAACCTGTGACGGAAAGCTGGCTCTCCTCATCCCGGCAGAATTGTTCAAAGACGCTTATCGCCGGATGGGACTGGATAATAAAAATCTGTCACGAACAATAGAAGATGGCTGTACCGTCATAGAGCCGTTGATCCCTTGGACTTCTGCCGGCATTTATATGGCGACTACCTTGGGTGTCAGTACGCTTGAACTGCTACCTTGGGCGATCCAATGCTATGCTGCCGTCTTCCTGGCTCTTATTTACGGCTTTACCGGTTTTGGTATTGCAAGAGTTACACCGGAAAATGCCCTGAATAAAAAGGAAACCCAACGTGAAATTGCCTGATTTCAACCAGATAATCGATCGCCACAATACAAGCTCTGTTAAGTGGGACTTTTTAAATCGTTACTTGCCCTTAAATAAGACTGATTTGCTTCCAATGTGGGTGTCTGATTTCGATTTTCAGTGCCCGGAAGAAGTCTTGCAAACACTCTATTCTCGAATTGACCACGGTATTTTCGGTTATAGCGAACGCGACGATCGCTATTATCAATCAGCAATAGACTGGTTTTCGAGGCGTCATAAACTGACCTTATACCGCGATTGGTTTACGTCGATAGAAGGCGTCGTACCCGGATTGGCTTTACTGATACAGATGCTCAGTAAACCGGGGGAAGGTATCGTTGTGCAAGGACCCTATTATGCTTCATTCGCCAAAATTATTACTATGAATGGCAGGATAATGATTGAAAATCCGCTTCTTGAAAGTCAAGAAGGTTACAAAATTGACTATGATCATCTGGAACACGTGTTGAAGCATCACAAACCACCTCTGCTATTATTATGTAATCCACACAACCCTACTGGCCGATGTTGGAATAGTGACGAACTGCTCCAGTTATTAATGCTTTGCAAAAGGTACGGTACGACGGTAATTTCCGATGAAATTTGGGCTGATTTAATTTTGCCTTGGGGAAAATTCACCTCAATACTGCATCTGGGGAGTGAATGGCATAGCAATGTCATTGCCGCCACCTCAACAAGTAAAACATTTGGGCTTTCATCACTCCGTATATCAAATTTTCTCATTCCAAATCCCGAACTCCGACATGCTTTTATCGAACGGTTGAATGCGCATGGACTCGATGTATTCAACGCGCTATCTATGGCTGCGGCTACAGCAGCATATCAACATGGGGATGTATGGCTTGATGAACTACAGCATTATTTGGCGGAAAACCGTTGCTGGTTCGAGCAGGCTTTAACGTCCGCCGTTCCGTGGTGCCGAATGACCAAAGCGGAAGGGACATATCTGGCCTGGCTGGATTGTCGCGATTTAGGTTTGGATGATGCTGCTTTGCAGCAGGTCTTACTACAAAAAGCCAAAATAGTTGTTTCAATGGGATGGGGTTTTGGCGACAGTGGCAAAGGGTTTATCCGAATAAATTTAGGTTGTCCTCGTCAATATCTTGAAAAAGCAATCACTGGTTTAGCTCAGCTAACATCATAAAATAAAAAGATATCTATGAAATTAGTAGAAATATGGGGAGAAATGTTAACATAATACAAAAAATTAACCGGTGATAAACATCCTGAATTGGCCTGTTTATATAATTTAACTAGAGATCGATAATAAAGCAGGGCGTTAATAGCCCTGTTTTAATTTTATTATCATATCTGAAACTTTCCATGAGGAAAGTTTCAGATAATTAATTTCCTCTCATTAATTTTTATATGAGGAGTTCATGTTAATTTTGAAAATGGCAACTAATTTAAAGTATCTGCTCGGCCATATTTCGCAAGGATCACAATTTAAAGCGGCAGCAATAAGCCGTTCACCTTTGGGCCACGGGCGGTGCAGCGCATTACTTAAGGTGGATGGAGCAAGCCCCGCTTCTCTTGAAACAGTAGAAAGATTTGTTCCTTGTTTTTTTAATGCCGCAATAATCTCAGCCGGGCGCCAGTCGTTTTTTACAATCATTTCTTCTTCTCCTAGTTTGGTCATTCAAGGCACTATGTTCATATTCTTTTCAAATTAATATTTTTATATTGTTACAGCCTTTTCCCTGAGTCCGCGCTGGGGCGGAATGCTAAAAAATAGCTGTACTAAGACATTAAACCCCGCTAAGTACAGCCAAATATTCTCCAAATGGAAAATGTTATGTCTAACGACAAAAAAGTCATAAATGAACTTCAATTGTTCAAAAATAAACATTAAATGTTCAGAAATATTCTTTTATGAATACTAGAATGTCCAAAAATTTTAATTACTTTTGGGGATACTGGAACCGTATGAAATACTTTAACGAACGTCTTAAGCTTTTCAGTTACAGGGAATGGCATCAACTCAGTTAGCTCAGCGAATTCACTTGACCTCTTGTCATTACTTACTCAGTCGTCTGTCTTATAGACAATAAGACAATTAATCTTAATGAGTTGAGAGGTTACGTGCGTTCAATTTATAAAATATTTCTTAATCGATAAAATAAATCACCTAAATAATTATTTATTTATAATGCTATCGTAAAGTTAATAAATATAAATTTTCTGACCGAGTAATTATTGTGCTATATTATATAGTTAAGTTATTTCAAGTATAATTCAGACAACAATTTATTAAGATAATGTCTTAATGATAATCAAGTGGTTACTATGTCAAATATAATAAAGGAGCGATGACATGAATAATAAGTTAATTATTTCACCCCAAGTTATTAACACATTAGCAATCAGTAACGATCCTTGGGGAATCAAAGATAAAAATTCATGCTTTATTTATGGCAATCTGGCACTTAAACATCTTGAAAATCTTCCAGACTCATTTGATTACGAGGGGCGGTATGATTATGAACTTCCTTGGGGTGGCGCTGAGTTTGCAAAAGAATTTGTTCTTCATGATCAAAGTGTAATGAAGAGCGAAACAACAGTATGTTCGCTTGAAACACATATGTATGGCAACGATAAATTCTTATCATCTCATTTTTGTGAAAAATACCCACTATATAATGATGAAAACGAATGTGTCGGAGTCATTTTCCACGGATGGGAAGTCCAAAATTTCTCATTAACCCGTCTATTTTATGGAAAATTCCCTGCCTCCATTATATTTCAACCACCGACTCATTTATTTACTCCACGAGAATGGGATGTCATTTTTCTTTCTTTACATAAATATACCAATAAACAAATTGGCAGAATATTAAATATTTCTTACCGTACTGTTGAACACTATACGGCACAAATATACAGAAAGGTTGGTGTTAAATCTGCTCAGCAATTGGAGGAATACTGTCGCTTTAATGATTATGATCTTTATGTACCAGAAAGATTTTTACATCCTGGAAGCAGCATTTTGGTTTGAATCTCAAATCTTAGCGAGGTTCGTGACAGGAAATGGCCGAATTGAATTATCGTTATATGCTCCATTTATCGGGAATATCGGGCATGACTTATTTACACGATGACTCCTTTGCTGCCCGTTTTAAGGAAGAAACGGCAGTAAATATCCTTTCTTTTCAACATTTGACTATTTTTTAATTAGTCATAAATTTTCTTCCTTTCTTCCCTGCTCAGAAGTTGTGTGATTTATATTTAGATAGTGGAGTAATTAAATCACATTTTTATTATCATAAATATTTATAAATTAGGATTGAGAGAATCTATTGATTTAGCAATAAGCTTCTCTCCGCATTTTTGACAGATATAATGACTTTCTCCGCGCAGAATTTTATTATGGCGTCTTAGAGTTAGTTCATGTTGCTGGCAACTACAGTAATAAGTAAAAGTTTGACTACGTACTGAGTCGATTTTAAATTTGTGTGTACGGTTAGCTGGAACATTCAGTACTTCTTCCATCATCCAACGCCATTGTTTCCCATGTGGAGGTACTTTCCCAAAGTAGCGATAAACCAATAGATGAGCTAATTCGTGAGGCACAACTTCATCAATAAAAGTTTGTTGATTTTCAATCAATAATACTGGATTAAGGCGGATTTCCCAATTTTTTATATAGGCACTGCCAGCGGTAGTTCCCCGCTGGCGGTAGTTTATTGTAGGCTCAGGAAAATCACAGTTAAGATATAAGTTTGCTTGTTGCAGTTTTTGCTGCAAAGTATTTATAACGGCTTGTTGTAGGGAAATTGGAACGCTAGCTGCTTTCATGTATTGAAAATAAATAGGTAAGGATTGGTGAATTTTATTATAAATCCTTGAACAACCGATAATGGTATTTTTATGGATTCTTCAATCGTCAGCTAATGCTAAGAAAAGTCTGGTTTAGTTATCTAAACCAGACTTTTTGCTGTTATATTTTTACATATTCATAGCTGATAGTTTCAGACCCGCAGCATCACGCAGCGCTTCTGCTTTATCAGTGGCTTCCCACGGGAACTGTGGACGACCAAAATGACCATAAGCCGCAGTATCACGATAGATTGGGTGTAATAGATCCAGCATCTGAATCAAACCGTGAGGGCGTAAATCAAAGAATTCACGTACCAGCAGAGTCAGAGTTGCTGTTGAAACTTTTTCAGTACCGAATGTTTCCACCATGATGGACGTGGGTTCTGCAACGCCGATAGCGTAAGAAACTTGAATTTCACAACGATCAGCCAGGCCAGCAGCAACAATATTTTTCGCTACATAGCGAGCAGCGTAAGCCGCTGAACGGTCCACCTTGGATGGATCTTTACCGGAGAATGCTCCGCCGCCATGACGTGCCATGCCGCCGTAAGTATCTACGATAATTTTACGACCAGTCAGACCACAGTCTCCCATTGGGCCGCCAATGACAAAACGACCTGTTGGGTTAATGAAATATTTGGTTGTTGGATTTAACCATTCAGCAGGCAGAACCGGCTTGATGATCTCTTCCATAACCGCTTCTTGCAGATCTTTCTGGCTAATATTTTCAGCATGCTGTGTGGAAAGTACAACCGCGTCAACGCCGACAATTTTGTCGTTATTGTATTGGAAAGTGACTTGGCTTTTAGCATCGGGGCGTAACCACGGCAGTATACCATTTTTCCGAACTTCAGCTTGACGCTGAACCAGACGGTGTGCATAGGTGATAGGCGCAGGCATGAGTACGTCAGTTTCGTTGGTGGCATAACCAAACATTAGCCCTTGGTCGCCAGCGCCTTGTTGTAGGGGATCTTCACGATCAACACCTTGGTTAATATCCGGTGACTGTTTACCAATGGCGCTTAATACTGCGCATGAGTTTGCATCAAAACCCATTTCAGAATTAACATAACCAATCTCTCGAACTGTTTGTCGCGTAATTTCTTCAATATCAACCCAAGCGCTGGTAGTAATTTCACCACCAACCATGACCATGCCAGTTTTAACATAGGTTTCGCAGGCAACTCGTGCTTTTGGATCTTGTTCCAGGATAGCATCAAGAACGGCATCAGATATTTGGTCTGCAATTTTATCAGGATGCCCTTCGGAAACAGATTCGGAAGTGAAAAGGTATGTGGTCATTATATAACGTTACCTTAAAAGTATAATTTCAGTTTGGAAATGGATGGATTAACATCTAGATGGCTATTTTAGGGTAATTCTTATCCATGCGCTAGATTTTTTTAGTTCAGTGAGTAATTTTCATCGGGGGAATGAATAATTTCTTGGTTTATATGTCGGTTTTGTTCAATTTCATTTTGCAATTTTATGCGATTGCGAGTATAAACAGCGGCCGTAGTTGAAGTATTTGTGCTACAGACTCGCAGAAAGCTAATATAGCTTCTGTTTCTCAATCGAGAAAATGGCTCCTTAAATATGAGTCATGTGTGGGGGTGAATGGGGTAATGAACCATTATCTGCTGATTGCTAATGGCCAACAGCCACACTTGTCGTCGGATGTATCCGCGTCTTTTTCCTTTCTTTTCAATATGTCTTTAATTCGATGTTATCTGTTGTCTGCAAACAGGCCGGATATGTCGGACAGGTGTATTGTCACTCGGTAATTTTGTCATTGTTTAGTAGTAACTAAACGCTTTTTACAACCTGAGAGCATGCTGTTCCCTGATATTTCTCAACACGCGAGATTATAGCGTTTTGGGTTATTTATTAATTACAGGCGAAGGCGAAAAACTCTCACTCCCTTAAGGAGACTGCCATGAATGATAATATCGCTCGTAAAATGCAACAGACTTACAATATTGCATATTGGGGAGGGAGTTACTACTACGTCAATGATCTTGGCAATGTTAGTGTGTGTCCAAATCCTGATTTGCCGGGGGCAAGAATTGATCTTGCGGAATTGGTGAAAAGAGTTCAGCAGGAGCAGGAACATTTGCGCTTGCCGGCGCTGTTTTGTTTCCCTCAAATCCTGCAACATCGTTTGCGTTCAATCAATGCTGCATTTAAACGTGCTAGGGAGTCATATGGTTATAAAGGCGATTACTTTTTAGTTTATCCTATTAAAGTGAACCAACAACGCCGCGTTATTGAATCACTGGCCAGTTCCGGCGAACCTTTAGGGCTTGAGGCCGGCTCCAAAGCAGAGCTAATGGCGGTGCTAGCCCATGCGGGTATGACTCGTACCGTCATCGTGTGTAATGGATATAAAGATCGTGAATATATTCGTCTGGCGTTGATAGGCGAGAAGTTAGGTCACAAGGTTTATTTGGTGATCGAGAAAATGTCTGAGATCGCTCAGGTATTGGAAGAGGCTGAACGATTGAATGTGATTCCTCGTCTGGGAGTTCGTGCACGTTTAGCATCTCAGGGATCAGGTAAATGGCAGGCCAGCGGCGGTGAAAAGTCGAAATTCGGGCTGGCGGCGACTCAGGTATTGCAATTGGTTGAGACTTTGCGCGCAGTGGATCGACTTGATAGTCTGCAATTGTTGCATTTTCACCTTGGCTCACAGTTGGCGAATATCCGTGATATCGCAACAGGGGTCCGTGAATCAGCGCGTTTTTATGTCGAGTTACATAAACTTGGGGTAAATATTCAATGTTTTGATGTTGGTGGTGGATTGGGTGTCGATTATGAAGGGACCCGTTCTCAATCTGATTGTTCTGTGAATTATGGGTTGAATGAATATGCCAACAATGTCATTTGGGGGATTGGCGATGCTTGTGATGAACATGGTTTACCCCATCCGACGGTTATCACAGAATCCGGGCGTGCCCTGACGGCTCATCATACTGTTTTGGTCTCCAATGTTATCGGGGTTGAGCGTAATGAATTTACGCAGACCACGCCACCGGCAGAGGATGCTTCCCGTCCGCTCACCAGTCTGTGGGAAACATGGCAGGAGATGCACTCTGAAGGGAATAGACGTTCTTTACGTGAATCGTTGCATGACAGCCAGCTTGATCTGCATGATGTTCACACACAATATGCGCATGGCATGCTGGATTTGACGGAACGGGCATGGGCGGAAGAATTATATCTGAATATTTGTCGCCGTATTCAACAGGATCTTGACCCAAGCAACCGTGCTCACCGGCCGATTATTGATGAGCTGCAAGAGCGCATGGCAGATAAATTCTATGTGAATTTCTCTCTGTTCCAGTCTCTGCCTGATGCATGGGGTATCGACCAGTTGTTCCCGGTTTTACCGATTGAGGGGTTGGATAAGCCGTTGGAACGCCGTGCTGTGTTGTTAGATATCACCTGTGACTCTGATGGCATCATTGATCATTATGTGGATGGCGATGGTGTAGCAGCGACAATGCCGATGCCCGCTTATGACCCCGGTTGCCCGCCAATGATTGGTTTCTTTATGGTGGGAGCATATCAGGAAATTCTTGGCAATATGCATAACCTGTTTGGCGATACAGCGGCTATTGATGTTTATGTATTCGATAATGGCGAAGTGACCTATAACCAAAGTGAAGAGGGGGATTCCGTCGCCGATATGCTGCAATATGTGAAACTGGACCCTAACGTATTGATGGCTCGCTTCCGTGATCAAGTAAAAGGCGCGGATTTGGATACAGGTTTGCAAGAGCAATTTTTACTGGAATTTGAAAGTGGTCTTTATGGCTACACATATCTGGAAGATGAATAATCTTCTGGTGTTAATTAAGCCTCCTGTATACAGATAATGTTATTTATATAAACCAGATGCGAAATGCAGAAAAATGGGGTTATCTCAGAAATACCCCATTTCGTCATGGCATGGGTATTCTGGTATTAAATAGCTTTGTTCTGTCGGGAAACTTTTGAGGATATATCTCATGACAATAAGTACCTTGGGCAACCAACAAGATGACTCTTTGGTTTCTAATGCCTTCGGTTTCCTGCGCTTTCCGCTGAATTTCCAGCCATATTCTAGCGATGCAGAGTGGGTAATTACTGGGGTGCCATTCGATATGGCAACATCAGGCCGTGCAGGTAGTCGCCACGGGCCTGCGGCTATTCGTCAGGTTTCTACTAACCTGGCATGGGAAAGCCGTCGTTGGCCGTGGGATTTTAAATTACGCAATTGCCTTAACGTTGTGGATTGCGGCGATGTGGTCTTCAACTTTGGCGATGCTCAGGATATGAGTGATAAGTTGCAAGCTCATGCTGAAAAAGTGCTGGCTTCCGGTAAGCGTATGCTCTCTTTTGGTGGTGACCACTTTATCACTTTGCCTTTGCTGCGCGCTCATGCCAAACATTTCGGCAAAATGGCTTTGGTTCATTTTGATGCTCATGCTGATACCTATCCAAACGGTAGTCAATTTGATCACGGTACCATGTTCTATCATGCGCCAAATGAGGGGTTGATCGACCCACATCATTCAGTACAAATTGGTATCCGTACCGAACATGGACGGGACAATGGTTTTACGGTGCTGGATGCTGATCAGGTTAATGACCGTAGTGTGGATGATTTGCTTGCTCAGATAAAAGAGACGGTCGGTAATATGCCGGTTTACCTGACCTTCGATATCGATTGTCTTGATCCTGCTTTTGCGCCAGGTACGGGGACCCCGGTTATTGGTGGTTTGACAACTGATCGGGCACTGAAATTACTGCGTGGTTTGCAACCGCTAAATATTGTCGGTATGGATGTGGTTGAAGTGGCTCCAGCTTATGATCAGTCTGAAATTACGGCTCTGGCAGGTGCGACTATTGCGCTGGAGATGCTTTATTTACAGGCATCTAAGAAGCGCTAAATAACACGTAGTCTTAATATATTTTAGGGGATAGTGAAATAAGCTCGTATTGAGTTGTAGAGCTATCCCCTTCAAACATAAACTGAATTTCCCGATCTGCATCAAAAAAATCCTCGCCTATGGTAATAAGATCTTCGAATCCTCCGGGAACTCTATCTTGTTGGTTGATTGGTACAAGTTGGACATAAGGTTTGCCAGTTTTGTTAGCTAATTGGTTTAGGTTACTTTTAACTTCATGCATATTTTGTTTGGATCGTCATAGTAAGGTGCTTATATTTGGCTAGATTAGCCAAGTTAACAAAAGATGTCGAAATAACCGGCAATTTTTTTGTTACATGGAATTGAGATGCCGCAGTGTTGAACTGGGCATCTACTAGTAAATCAAAGAATGATATTTTTTAGCGTTGTTATTGTAGCGCTACTTCTCATTTCTTTTCTTTTTCCCGCGCATTAGATTTAGTGTTTCTACTGCCATTGAGAAGAACATGGCAAAATAGATGTAACCTTTAGGTATATGCACTTGTACGCTTTCCAGAATAAGGGTAAAGCCCACCAAAATTAAGAATGACAGCGCCAACATTTTGACGGAAGGGTGGCGGTCAACGAATTCGCCGATAGGACGAGCGGCGAGCATCATAACACCGACGGCTATGACAACGGCTGCCATCATAATGAATAGATGATCGGACAGACCAACTGCGGTGATAACTGAATCCAGGCTGAAAATAATGTCCAGCAACATAATCTGGATGATAGCCCCCATGAAGGAGTGAACAGGACGTTTTAGCTCTCCTTCATTGTCACCTTCGATCGTTTCGTGGATTTCTTTGCTGGCTTTCCATATCAGGAACAGACCGCCAAAGAATAGGATTAAGTCACGAGCAGAAATGTCATGTCCAAAAACTGTCAATATTGGGTAGGTTAGCCGAATAACCCAGGCAATAGATGCTAACAGCGCCAGGCGCATTAGCATTGCTCCCATTAGCCCGATCCTACGTGCTCTATTTTGTTGATGGTTAGGGAGTTTTGCCACAACAAGTGACAAAAAGATAATGTTATCAATCCCTAAAACGATTTCTAGAATTGTCAGGGTGGCAAGTGCCATCCAGGCGTGGGGCTCAACAATCCATTCTAACATTGCTTATTAAAACCTTAAGGTAAAAATCTAATTATACGCGTGATTAGATGCAAGGTAAGTATGACAATGTAAAAATCAGTCAGAGCTCAACGTTAAATTAAAAAATGGCGAGCCAGTAGAGGAGCGGTGAAATTTTTCCTCAGATAGAATCCGCGAGGCAGAGTCATAATAGGTTGGCCGTGTACTCCAATTGCTTCGGTTAATGCTTTGCTGTTAGCCGCTTTTGGGCGTAACTGTAATACTTCGCCATGACGGGCGGTAACACTCTCTACTTTGCCAAGCACGATGAAATCCATCAATTCTTCCCAATCGCGACGCAGTAACTCTTCCTCTTCTTGATTGGGACTCCACAATAAAGGGGAACCCACTCGGCGTTTGGCTAAAGGAATTTCTCGTTCACCTTCAACGGGTATCCACAGTACCCGCGATAATTTGCGTCTCACATGACAACTTTTCCAGGTAATACCGCTGTTCCCTGTTAATGGGGCAACGCAGACAAATGTTGTTTCCAGTGGATAACCTCTTCTATCTACGGGGATAGTTTTGAGCTCAATGCCGATATGTTCGAAATCTTGTTCTGGCTTACTGCCGGCACTCGCACCGAGATAATATTCTAGCAACATGCCTACCCAGCCTTTATCTCGTTTTAGATTGGGTGGGATAGGCAAATTTGCTTTTGTTGCGAGTTCTCCCATTGATAAACCAGCCAGAAGTTGGGCACATGCAAGCAATTGTTGCTCGTTGTCTGGTGGCGGTGGGGGGGAAAAAAGAGTGTTCATTTGGGATATCCGTTTTTTAGGTCAAAAAACAGCCTTGGTTTCTGTGAATAATAAATCTGAGGTTTATACAATAGCTAAAAAGTGATAATAGCATGATATACAAACATTTTTTATTGCTGTTTCAAATATTATAAAATTGACTGTCGTTCTTGTTCACCTATTGCCGGTAATAATGAACAGGATCTTACACCATGTTATCCACAGTTTTATGGGATAAGTAGACAAAAATGAGATCACTGGTTTGATTTACAGGTTTGACTCACACTTTTTTCTACAAAAACCGCTGTTTTTTGCTTAACTAAAAAGCATAACCTGTGGATAACATGATATTTGGTTGTTTTTTGTTCTTATCAACTAACGTTGTCTATTATAGCTGTGATTAATGCTAGAAATACCGAGGTAAATAGCAGCTATTTCAATGAAAAGTAAATACTATTTCATTTTTTGTCTATTGATTGATAATTCATAATATAAAGCTATACCTGAATTACCCCTGCTTTTTTCACATAGATATCCACAGAAAAAGTGAATAAAAGCGAGTTTGTGCACCTGTGTGTGTTCATAACTCTGGCCTTTTCTGTGAATTACCCTTCATGTGGGTTGAACCAAGCAGATTTGAAATCAAACCAACCAAAGGTGTTCATTTTGACTCCTCGCATGCTTCTTTGTCCCTGCAACTCAAGCCAGTGGTGGAACAGCGGATGTAGCCAATGCTCATCAATTATTTTTTCGCACCATTCTTCAAGGGATAGTTCTTGTCGTCGCCATTGAGATACTTCTTTATTCAAGTTATCACCAAGGCACTTTTTCAATAATGGCATCTCGTACAGTGTCGCGAACAGCGAAAATTCCAGAGGATTATAAAAGTTGGCGGTAGAAAGCCAGAGGTCGCTTTCGGCGTTGCCATTGAACCATGTGTCATAATCCACGATGTTGATTTTCAATTCGACGCCGCATTTGGTCAGTATGGCTTGAAGGATTTGGCTGATTGTGTGGTATTCGTGATGTTGATGGTAAAGTGTGATGGTCAGATGAGTAATATCCTCTGGTTTGTTCAATTCAGATATGAGCTTACTGTGGTGCCAGCGTAGTAATAAACCATAGGCGGGTGACCAGTGACGTTGATAAAAGGGGTCGCAATGCGCGAGCAGATTTATTGGTGTTAGCAGGCTACATAGCCATTGGCGAACGTCTTCTCTCTTACATTTAGTTGAACGGTGGTCATGTAGTAGGAAATAACAGCCTTCTTCTATCCTGCTATCTAGCGAGTTATTACCTGTGCTGTCACTTTCCAGATGCAGCGTTGTACAAACCAGTTTCTCGGCTAATTCTGGTAGAAACCATATATTCACCTGATCAATCAGCGCCCGAAAGCCAAAGTAATTATCAAAGGCACGAATTTGTAGTTTCTGAGCACTGTTTTTTATTACCTGGTAAGGGCCGGTTCCCACTGGCATACGAGAGAAGTTCGGTAACTTTGTCCACTCTTGAGGCAAGATCATGGCATGTGGGCTGCCGATTAATAAAGGGAGCCAGAGATCGGGTTCTGAAAGAAAAATGTCAATCACATAGGGTGTGGGCGTGGTGATTTTTTCAATATGAGAAAAAAGGGGCAGGTTGCGTAATCTTTGTAGCGAAGCAATGACATCTGCCATCTGTAATTCTCTGCCGTGATGAAAATGGATGGCCGGCCGTAGATAAAAGCGCCAATGATTTGAGGATAATTGTTGCCAATGATGAGCTAAGTCAGCTTCTGGTTCCCCATTTTCCTCATTTATGCGGGTTAGGCTATTAAATATCTGTCTGACCAGATGAATTTCAGAACGGCGCAAAGGCGAACCGGGTAAAAGATTAGGGAAGGGGCGATAATAGAGTATCCGCAGTAAGTTTTTTCCCTGACGGAAACGGCGTTCAATCTGGGATAGTACCATATGACGGACTGTATCTTTATCGCCAACCAGTTGGACCAATTTCTCAACGTTCTGTTGCTCAAGCAACTCTTCAGCCCGTTGTTGCTGGAATTCCCATCCATCACGCAAGAAATTCAGTTGAGAACGTTTCCCCCGACCAGATTCTGCCTGCCACTGTAACCAGCCAGCTTTCTGCATATTGTTGAGCAGTGAACGGATATGGCGTTTTGAACAATGCAGTACATTTGCCAGTTCTTGTAACGTTGTTTCAGCCTCTTTTCCTTGATGGTGTTGCCATAATCGAATGAATTGTTGTTGTAAACGTGAACTGGGCATAAAAGAGGAACTCCAGAGTATTATTCATCAATTTTTATTTTCTTATATTGCAGCGATAATTATCTGTATTGAAAGTAGCTCAATAGGCCAGACGAAATCTGGCTTCTCCCCCAATTTTCTTGAGTAATGGTGATTTGCCAGCCAGTAAGAAAGCTTACTGGCTTTTTTTCTTATTGTACATTGTGTACGCTCT
Source organism: Photorhabdus aballayi (assembly GCF_026153155.1). Lineage (NCBI taxonomy): Bacteria > Pseudomonadati > Pseudomonadota > Gammaproteobacteria > Enterobacterales > Morganellaceae > Photorhabdus > Photorhabdus aballayi. The sequence goes on from NZ_JAPFCD010000008.1 coordinate 39,765, forward strand.
GCTTCTTTTTTACATATCAATTTAAAGCGAGTAATCATCTGGCATTGGTAGCGTTTTGTCCAGCCGCTGTCTCTATTTCATCTATTAATTTCTTTTAATGTGATATTGATCGGTTAAATATTAGTTAAATTACTATATATGGCTATGGCTATGGCTATGGCTATGGCTGAAAAGGTGATTGTCTGCATGAGTGTTGAGTATAGACGTGGTGGTATTGTTCTTGCTTTTGCACTGATAAAAAAATCCCGCAGTTGAAGACTACGGGATAAGTTAATAAAGGCAACATTAACGCAGGAAAACCGGTTGTTCCTGCTCGTAAGCTGTTATGGCATCCAGATGTTGTAATGTCAGGCCGATGCTGTCCAAACCATTCATCATACAGTGACGCCGGAAACTATCGATTTCGAAATCATAGCTTTTATTGCCAGCGTAGACTTTCTGTTGTTCTAGATCGACAGTAAAACGACAAACTTTGTTTTGCTGAACTAACTCAAATAGCTCATTGACATCTTTATCGTTCAGTTTTACTGGCAATAATTGGTTATTGAAAGCATTACTGTAGAAAATATCGGCGAAACTTGGGGCGATAACCACTTTAAAACCATAATCCGTTAATGCCCAAGGCGCATGTTCACGGGAGGAACCGCAACCAAAGTTTTCACGAGCCAGAAGGATACTAGCGCCCTGATAACAAGGCTGATTTAATACGAATTCAGGATTAGGTTTTTGTCCTGCATCATCAAGAAAACGCCAATCATGAAACAGATGCTGACCAAATCCGGTACGAGTGACTTTCTGCAAGAATTGTTTGGGAATTATGGCGTCAGTATCGACGTTTGCAGCATCTAAAGGAGCAACCAAGCCGGTATGTTGAATAAGTTTTTCCATCATTCTCTCCTTTATGACTTCTGTGCTGGATGGCGTATATCGATAAAATGACCATTAATCGCTGCCGCTGCCGCCATCGCTGGACTTACCAAATGGGTGCGCCCGCCACGTCCTTGGCGCCCTTCAAAGTTGCGGTTACTGGTAGAAGCGCAACGTTCACCGGGTTGCAAGCGGTCATTATTCATTGCCAGACACATGGAACATCCGGGTAAGCGCCATTCAAAACCGGCCGCTATGAAAATTTTGTCCAAACCCTCTGCTTCTGCTTGTGCTTGAACAGGGCCTGATCCGGGAACAACGATTGCCTGAACGCCAGGTGCAACTTTATGGCCTTGTGCGATAGCTGCGGCAGCCCGTAAATCTTCAATCCGGGAGTTGGTGCAAGAGCCGATAAAGACTTTATCAATCTTCACATCTGTTAGCTTAATACCGGGTTTCAAGTCCATATAAGCCAGTGCTTTTTCAGCAGATGCACGTTCGACAGGATCACTAAAGGATTCTGGCGCTGGAATTGTTTGATCAATGGCGATCACTTGTCCAGGGTTTGTTCCCCACGTGACCTGCGGAGAGATCTCTTCTGCATTAATCGTAACAACAGTGTCATATTGTGCATCAGGATCGGATTTCAATGTCTTCCAGTAAGCGACAGCTTGCTCCCACAGCTCTCCTTTTGGTGAGAATTGGCGACCTTTCATATAAGTAAAAGTGGTTTCATCTGGTGCGACCAAACCTGCTTTAGCACCCATTTCGATTGCCATGTTACATAAAGTCATACGGCCTTCCATGCTAAGTGCTTCAATTGCCTTACCACAGAATTCCACCACATATCCTGTACCACCTGCACTACCCGTTTTGCCGATGATCGCCAGAACGATATCTTTGGCGGTAATAGCATCACCGACATCACCTATCACTTCGATTTTCATCGTTTTAGCACGGGCCTGTTTCAGGGTTTGGGTGGCGAGTACATGTTCAACTTCAGAAGTGCCAATACCGAAGGCCAATGCGCCGAATGCTCCGTGCGTGGCAGTGTGGGAATCGCCACAAACAATAGTCGTGCCTGGCAGAGTAATACCCTGTTCAGGTCCGATAACATGAACAATCCCCTGATAGGGGTGATTGAGGTCATATAATGTGATACCGAATTCGGCGCAGTTTTTCATTAACTCCTGCATTTGAATACGTGCCATATCACCGCAGGCGTTAATATCTTTTGTTTGCGTGGATACGTTATGATCCATTGTTGCGAACGTTTTACCAGGTTGGTGCACAGGGCGACCTTTAGTGCGCAAACCATCAAAAGCTTGTGGAGAGGTTACTTCATGAACCAGATGACGATCAATATAGAGTAACGGGGTTTCATTCGGCACTTCCCGGACAATATGAGCGTCATATAATTTTTGATATAAAGTCTTAGCCATGTTAAATACCCTCGGCTATATAGCGGGCGATAGCGCTACCCATTTCATCAGTGCTAATTGCTTTACCGTTTCCGGCTAAATCTGTTGTGCGATAGCCCTGTTCCAGCGCGTAGTTAACTGCCTGTTCAATCGCATTTGCGGCGTCATTGTGACCTAAGCTGTAACGCAACAGTAGAGCGGCAGACAGGATCTGGGCTATCGGGTTAGCAATACCTTTTCCGGCAATATCTGGTGCGGAACCACCGGCGGGTTCATACAGGCCAAAACCTTTTTCATTCAGACTGGCTGAAGGCAGCATGCCCATTGAACCGGTAATCATGGCGCACTCATCAGACAAGATGTCGCCGAAAATATTGGAGCACAGCATTACATCAAACTGAGATGGATCTTTAATTAACTGCATAGTGGCGTTATCAATATACATGTGATTGATTTCTACATCTGGATACTCTTTTGCAATCTCAGTCACAACTTCTCGCCACAATACGGAACTCTGCAACACATTTGCTTTATCAATAGATGTAACTTTGTTACTACGTTTGCGAGCGGATTCGAAGGCGATACGGGCAATGCGCTCGATTTCAAAACGGTGATAAACCTCAGTATCAAATGCCCGTTCATATTTACCTTGGCCTTCACGCCCTTTGGGTTGACCAAAATAGATACCGCCGGTTAATTCGCGGACACATAAAATATCAAAGCCTTTGGCGGCAATATCACTGCGTAAAGGACAAAATACCTCTAACCCGGCATATAAGCGGGCAGGACGTAAGTTGCTGAATAGTTTGAAATGTTTGCGTAATGGCAACAGTGCGCCACGCTCAGGTTGTTCTGCTGGGGGTAAATGTTCCCATTTAGGCCCTCCCACGGAGCCGAACAATATGGCATCAGCTTGTTCACAACCTGCTACGGTTTTTGCTGGTAGTGAACAGCCGTGGCGATCGATAGCAATCCCACCCACATCATATTCGCTGGTGGTGATACGGATATTGAAACGCTTACGGATTGCGTCCAATATTTTATAGGCCTGTGTCATAACTTCGGGGCCAATACCATCACCGGGTAAAACTGCAATATGATAATTGTTCGACATGTTTACACCATTTCCTTTGTATTTTGCTGTATGCGTTGTTTCTCTTTCTTAACTTGCTCTGTACGCCAAACGCAGTTCAGAGCATGAATCATTGCTTTGGCAGAAGATTCAATAATATCGGTATCCAACCCCATACCGTGGAAGCGGCGTCCAAAGCATTCGACCACGATATTTACCTGACCTAGTGCATTTCTTCCTTGGCCTTTACCTGATAATTGATAAGAAACCAGTTCAATTGGGTATTCAGTTATTCGACTGATTGCCTGATAGACAGCATCTACCGGGCCATTGCCGGTGGCGGCTTCTGATTTCATCTCTTTACCACATACTACGCGTACAGCGGCTGTTGCCATCACGTTGGAGCCGGATTGGATATTAAAGTTATCCAGGTGGAAAAATTCGGGTTCTTGTTGTTGCAAATTCATGAAAGCTAAAGCTTCCAAGTCATAGTCAAATACTTGGCCTTTTTTATCCGCCAGACGTAAAAAGGCTTCATATAAGCTATCCAGATCGTAATCTTTATCTTGATATCCCATCTCTTCCATACGGTGCTTCACTGCGGCGCGACCGGAACGGGAAGTCAGGTTCAATTGAATTTCTTTCAGGCCGATGGATTCTGGCGTCATAATTTCGTAAGTTTCACGATTTTTCAGAACCCCGTCCTGATGAATCCCAGATGAGTGGGAAAATGCATTGCTACCAACAATGGCTTTATTCGCGGGGATCGGCATATTGCATAATTGGCTGACCAACTGACTGGTGCGGTAAATTTCCTGATGGTTGATATTAGTATAAACGCCTAACATTTGCTGACGGACTTTAATCGCCATAATGACTTCTTCCAGTGAACAGTTACCGGCACGTTCACCCAGACCGTTTATCGTCCCTTCTATCTGACGGGCGCCGGATTGTACTGCTGTGATAGAGTTGGCGACAGACATCCCCAAATCATCGTGGCAATGGACGGATATTATCGCTTTATCAATATTAGGAACGCGTTCGATCAAGTTAGTGATGATGCCGCCAAATTGATATGGTGTGGTGTAACCGACGGTATCTGGGATATTGATCGTCGTTGCGCCTGCTTTGATAGCGTTTTCAACGATCCGACACAGATTATCAATAGGTGTACGACCCGCATCTTCACAGGAGAATTCGACATCATCAGTGTAACGACGTGCTCGTTTGATTGATTGAGCTGCCATTTCCATGACATTTTCGAATGTTTTTTTCAGCTTGGACTCAATATGTAAATTGGAAGTGGCCAAGAAAACGTGGATTCTAAACGCTTCTGCAACTTTTAATGCTTCCGCCGCTACATCGATGTCTTTTTCTACACAACGCGCTAAGGCACAAACACGACTGTTTTTGATATGCTTAGCGATCGTCTGTACAGATTCAAAATCACCAGGAGAGGAAACTGGAAAACCGACTTCCATGATATCAACACCCATTCTTTCCAGGGCCAAGGCGATTTGGAGCTTTTCGTTCACACATAAGCTGGCTTGTAATGCTTGTTCTCCATCACGTAACGTGGTGTCGAAGATAATAACTTGCTGGTTCATATGTACGTTCCTCTCATGGTTATTTTTTGCGCCCAGCAGGTAAAAAAAACCCGCGCATGGCGCGGGTTCTTGTTTATGTCTGGTTTGGACCAACTCTGTTTTGAATCAACTCTGTTTTCTGTCCACCAGCATACCGCGCATATCAGATACGATAAGTAGTAGGTTTAATAGACAAATTGAGTGAATCATATCGATCCAACCTTTCAGTAGTATTAATGAGTGTTCGTGATTCGTATGCTTTTATTGATACGTTATCTTAAAAGTGATGTCAAGAATTCATTTAGGCATATGATTCTTGGTTTCACTTTTCTCATGGCAGTAAATTGAAGTGTTGATCTGTTTATATTTAAAAAGATTTTATTTTATTCTTTTTTGTTCGGGTTTGACTTTAATGAAAAGCTAAGATTTATATAAAAATAGCGCATTATACTGATTAATTAAAATTAAGTATTTTTTGTGTGGTAGGCTGGAAGTGGATTTGTATTTTTCTGAGAAACATCATTTGCTATTGAAAAAATAGATGCAAATAGGAAGTTATGTTATATATCTTTGAAAAAATAATTCTATAATATAATAACTCTGATAAAATTGTTTAATAATAATAAGTCAGTGATTTTATTGCGAATTGTGTCATTCTTTGATTTATCGTCATGTACAGAATAGCAGGGTGAATAAATTGTTAACATAATTGTACTTTTTTGTGAATGAATAATGAGCTCTACATTGTCTACTAATTGAAATTATATATTTTTAACACTAATAAGGGGATGCGCGGGTTAGCTATGCGTATTCAGATTTGTACAAGGACGAGTCTTAATTATTTGTTATCGAAATGATTGAGACAATTGATCTCGTTAATAGTTATAGTCATCGTAATATCTGAGTAATAAATGAAGGTATTTCCGATGTTTTGTTATTAGCCGGGATCATCTGCATGAGTTTAGTGGAGTTAAACAATGGCTGAATACACCTCAGTAACTGCAACCAAAAAAGATCCAAATGAAATTCATTTACGTAATGTGGATCTCAATCTGTTGACTGTTTTTGATGCAGTTATGCAAATGCAGAATGTGACACGTGCGGCACAGATATTAGGAATGTCACAACCTGCTGTCAGTAATGCGGTTTCTCGTTTGAAGCTAATGTTCAATGATGAATTATTTGTGCGTTATGGGCGTGGAATACAACCGACGGCAAGAGCTCATCAATTATTTGGTCCAGTCCGTCAGGCATTACAACTGGTATATAATGAGTTACCTGGGGTTGGTTTTGAGCCTGATAATAGTGATAGGGTTTTTAGTCTTTCAATTTGTAGCCCGCTGGATATTAGACTTGCTGCAAAAATAGTTGAACAGGTAAAACAAAATACACCCAATCTGGGTGTGACGATTAGATCATATTTGCATGATAATATTGAGCATCAGCTAAGATATCAGGAAACTGAGTTTGTCATTAGCTATACGCAGCTAGAACGTATGGATTTTCATCATTACCCGTTATTCAATGATGAGTTGGTCTTGGCTGTTTCTAATCATCATCCAAGAATTGAAAATAGTATTAGTGAGCAGCAATTGTATGAGGAACATCATGCAGTTGTATCATTGGATAATATATGTTCATTTAGCGTTCCCTATTATGATGGTGGTGAACGTTTGCGTTCGGTTGTTTATCAGGGTACCGACTTGAATAGCGTGTTGCATATTGTCTCTCAAACCTATTTGGTTGCGATTGCGCCAAAATGGTTGGTTGAGCACTATAGCGAACAATTAGCAATAAGAGCGGTTTCATTACCGTGGGATAAAGTAAGTCGTCCGTGTTACTTGATTTGGCACGAATCTACAGCGAAAGATAAAGGGCATCAGTGGATGAAATCGTTGTTGAGTCAACTTAGCGGCAGATAATTAATTTGAAACTCACTACTAGATAAGGGTGGTGAGTTTTTTTATTTTATCACAAATTTTTCAACTTTTGATAAATAGGCTTTTCCTGTTGTTCAGGAATCGGTAGACTGCAAGGAAATAGCTAACACCTGTAAGCTGAAAAGCGAATAAGTGATGCGAGAAGGTATTATTAGAGAATAAAACCACTGTTTTTTCTCCGATAAGAAAAAAATTTTTCGAACAGGAAAAAAGTTGTGATAACTAAAAATTTACATCCTTATCACTTGATAAACCGGTTACAACAACAAATCAAACAACACCCAGAGAAAATTGCTTTTCGCCAATGGTCTCCGGCTGAACAACTCGAACTAAACTGGAATGATATTGGCAAAAAGACCAACGCTATTAGCCGGGCATTGTTGGAGATTGGTGTTGATGTGCAAGAAAAAATTGGCCTCTTTGCCCATAACAGCATGGCATGGTCATTGGCAGATATCGCTGTATTACAACTTCGGGCGATCACTGTCCCTCTGTATGCAACCAGTAGTCAGGAACAGGCTAGTTTCATACTTAATGATGCTGGTGTGCGTATTTTGTTTGTTGGTGGGCAGGCGCAGTATGATGTTGCTATTACTTTGACAGAACATTGTCCTCAGTTAAGTCACATTATTGTCTTAGATGAATCAGTAGATTTGCGGGATTGTTCATTAGCTCTGCATTTATCTGATTTCATGGCCGGTGATAAATTACAATATCAGTCGGAGTTAGAAAACCGTATTGCTAACCACGATCTGGATGATCTTTTTACGCTTATTTATACGTCTGGTACAACCGGTGAGCCTAAAGGGGTTATGCTTGATTACCGTAATTTAGCCTATCAGTTGTATTCACATGATCATGTCTTGGCGTTAACTGATCAGGATGTTTCTTTAAGTTTTCTGCCGTTATCCCATGTCTTTGAACGTGCGTGGAGTTTCTATGTCATGCATGTAGGGGCACAAAATGTTTATCTGACTGACACTAATTCTGTTCGTCAAGCAATGGCAGATGTTTGCCCGACGGTGATGTGCGCAGTGCCGAGATTTTACGAAAAAGTTTACAGTGCGATTTTTGAAAAAGTTTCTCAGGCTCCTTGGCATCGAAGAAAACTCTTTAATTGGGCGATTAAATGTGGTGAACGTCAGTTCTTACGTAAGTTGCAAGGTAAAAAAAGCTGTCCCTGGTCAACAGCGATGCATCGACTGGCTGATAAATTAGTGTTGAGTAAATTGCGCAATGTGTTGGGGGGCAGAGTTCGGTTTTTACCTGCTGCCGGCGCACGTCTGGACGAAACGATTATCCTGTTCTTTCTCGCTGTTGGGGTAAATATCAAATATGGCTATGGCATGACAGAAACCTGTGCCACGGTTTCCTGTTGGGAAGAGCAAGGTTATGTGCTTGGTTCTATTGGTACACCACTGCCTGGCATTGATGTCCGTATCGGTGAAGAAGATGAGATACAAGTGCGTGGCCCGATTGTAATGAAAGGCTATTTCAATAATCAGGAAGAGACCATAAAAGCATTTACTCAAGACGGTTGGTTGCGTACAGGTGATGCTGGTAAACTGGATGAAAATGGTAATTTGTTCATTACTGAACGTCTGAAAGATTTGATGAAAACATCGAATGGCAAATATATTGCCCCTCAAATGATTGAAAGTATTTTAGGACAAGATCGTTTTATTGAACATGTTGCTGTTATTGCTGATGCTCGGAAATTTGTATCTGCCCTTATCGTGCCTTGTTATGATATATTGGAAGAATATGCAAGATCAATTAATCTCAAATATCATGACCGGGTTGAATTACTGCGTCATAGTCAGATTATCAATATGTTTGAGCAACGCTTGAAAGAGATGCAGAAAAACTTTGCTCACTTCGATCAGGTAAAGCGTTTCATATTATTGCCAACACCATTTTCAATGGAAACGGGTGAATTAACGCCAACATTGAAATTGAGGAGGAAAATTATTATGCAGCGTTACCATGAAGAAATTGAATCTATGTATCAGGATTGATTTTTGGGATCTTATACAAAGGGTTGGTGTTGCCGTTTTTTTAGACGAAGTTTGGGGGATATTGTAGTAATATCCCACTTTATGGTTTATCCCATTAATACCCAATTTTAAAGAATTCAATATTGGACTAATAAAATTTTTTTCGCCTTAAAATCACAGATAAATTATATTATCTAAGATTATTCTGTAGTTATTAAATATTACAGATTGAATGAATGTGATTTTGTTAAATTAGCATTGTTTTCTTGGTTAATTATAGAGAATATATCGATTGACAATATTATGCTATTCCTGTAATAAATATATTAATAAGATAATGGTAAAGTTTATATGGTAAATAAAATATAATTAGGTGAATTGATGAATTTTAATAATGTAGTTATTGTTCATGGTCTTATGGCGACTCCTGATCATCATTGGTTTCCTTGGCTTAAAGGTCAATATGAACGGTTAAATGCCGATGTGATTGTGCCGGAAATGCCTGAATCTCATGCTCCTTCACCTCATTTATGGCAAGAAAAGTTGCAGGAAAGTGTGCCTAATCCTGATGAAAAAACGCTTTTTATCGGGCATAGTCTGGGTTGTATTGCCACACTCCGTTATATCTCATCTTTACCTGATAATGTAAATATTGGGGGGATTGTATTGATTTCAGGATTTTATGAAAAGCTATCAACTTTACCTGAATTAAGTATATTTACTCAGGAGAACTTGGATTTTCGTCCCCTCATACAAAAAATAAATCAACGAATAGCGATATTATCGCTTAATGATGAGATTGTACCCCCGCAGTTTACATTAAGTTTAAGTCAGCAACTTCAGGCTGAATTATATGGGGTTCCAGACGGTGGGCACTTTTTAGATCGCGACGGTTTTACTATTTTTCCTAAGCTAGAAAAGGTATTAAAAGATAATTCAATGTTGTAAATAAATACCTTGGTTGTTTTAAATATGCCAAGTTTGTTTGCATTGAGAGCTTGGCTATTTTAGTGGATTATTTTAATCAGTATAACTTATGGTGGATAAAAAATAAATTCATGGTGATATGAATTAAACTGCTACTTGAATAATAAAAGTATAAGAGTTAATAGTCATCTCAGTGATTAATTGTTTTTTAAGATATTCATTTTTGCATTGTGTTTTTTTATAAATATTGAGGTTTATCTCCTGAGTTGTGTAAATAATTTATTCCTATTTTAAATCGTCATTTGATTTATACCTAATAGATTTCGAGTTGCAGCGAGGCGGCAAGTGAACGAATCCCCAGGAGCATAGATAACGATGTGACTGGGGTGAGTGAAAGCAGCCAACAAAGCAGCAGCTTGAAAGATGAAGGGTATATTATTGAATTTGGTTGTTTGGGTAATAATTTCATCTCTAGGAAAGTGTTGTATGTATGGGACTTGTATTCCAAGAATAAACAATGATTTGTAGTGCATTCTCTAATTAAAATGGGGTAAATGGATTTTATCCGAATGAATTATTTTCAATGGACATCAAAAGCGAGGAAATGACGGTCAAATTATCTGAGGAATTTTGTCTGGATTTCCTTTATCAAATTCATACTTCGATGACTTAAATGATTTTGAAAACTATTTTTTAGTTTTTTATCGTATGTATACTGGATAATACCTATACGTTGTCATTCTTTTTAGGTATAGCCACTCATATTCTGCTTGTCCTTAGCTTCTTGATAGCAAGATAACGCTTGCAAGAGACATCTTGAATTGTCAGAAAGTGGTTATTCTTCCTTGTACTCACATTGCTAACACCCGTTTCTAGCGTTATGTTAATTGACTCAGCATCAATATATCGCTGAGAGGCCATTCGTCTTACTAAAATAAAAGTGGAAGTAACTTCTGATTTATTAACTTGCAAACAGAGCCTGGAGGAAAACCTATGGAGATGTTATCAGGAGCTGAAATGGTCGTCCGATCGTTAATTGATCAGGGCGTTGAGCATATATTCGGTTATCCGGGAGGGGCAGTTCTAGATATTTACGATGCCCTGCATACGGTTGGAGGTATTGATCATATCCTGGTACGTCATGAGCAGGGGGCCGTTCATATGGCTGATGGTTATGCTCGTTCTACCGGGAAGGTGGGGGTGGTATTGATTACCTCCGGTCCAGGCGCAACTAATGCCATTACAGGTATTGCCACAGCTTATATGGATTCAATTCCGATGGTTGTGTTGTCCGGTCAAGTCGCTAGTTCCCTGATTGGTAATGATGCATTTCAAGAATGTGACATGGTAGGGATATCCCGTCCGATCGTAAAACACAGTTTTTTAGTGAAAAAAGCGGAAGATATTCCGAAGGTACTGAAAAAAGCCTTCTATCTGGCTTCTAGTGGTCGTCCGGGGCCAGTAGTGATTGATTTACCGAAAGACACGGTAAATCCGGCAGTAAAATTACCCTATATTTATCCCGATCAGATAAGTATGCGCTCTTATAATCCAACGATTCAAGGACATAAAGGGCAGATTAAGCGAGCATTGAGAAAACTATTGAATGCGAAAAAACCGGTCATATATGTGGGCGGAGGGGCGATTAACGCAGATTGTTCAACAGAATTATTGGTATTGGCAGAAAAATTTAATATCCCTGTGGTGAGCTCCTTGATGGGATTGGGCAGTTTCCCTGCAACTCATCCGCAAAGCCTGGGTATGCTTGGTATGCATGGTACATTTGAAGCTAACAAAGCTATCCATAATTCAGATGTCATTTTTGCTGTTGGTGTACGTTTTGATGATCGCACTACCAATAATCTGGAAAAATATTGTCCGGAAGCAACGGTATTGCATATTGATATTGATCCAACATCAATTTCGAAAACGGTTTCGGCAGATGTACCTATTGTTGGTGATGCTAAACAGGTGCTTGGACAAATGCTGGCGTTGCTGGAGACAGTAGAAGACACCCAGGATCCAGATGCGCTAAAAGATTGGTGGTTATCTATTCAGCAATGGCGTAGCCGTAAATGTCTCAATTTTGATCGCAGCGGCGAAAAAATTAAACCACAAGCTGCTATTGAGGTTCTCTATCGTCTAACGCAGGGGGAAGCTTATATCACTTCAGATGTTGGACAGCATCAGATGTTTGTTGCATTGCATTACCCATTTGATAAACCAAGACGTTGGATCAGTTCCGGTGGTCTGGGAACGATGGGATTTGGTTTACCGGCTGCTTTGGGCGTTAAACTGGTGAAACCGGAAGCGACGGTAGTCTGTGTTACGGGGGATGGCAGTATTCAGATGAATATTCAGGAGCTATCTACAGCATTGCAATATGGGCTGCCGATATTGGTTCTGAATTTGAATAACCGTTTCCTGGGAATGATAAGACAGTGGCAAGACATGATTTATGCTGGCCGTCACTCTCAGTCCTATATGGAATCTCTACCTGATTTTGTCAAACTGGCTGAGGCTTATGGTCATGTTGGCATTTCTATCCAGCGTTATGATGAATTGGAAAGTAAATTGGCGGAAGCCTTGAAAGAGGTGACTGAAAATCAGCGGCTGGTCTTTGTTGATGTCACAGTGGATGAAACTGAACATGTATATCCTATGCAGATCCGTGGAGGAGCAATGGATGAGATGTGGTTAAGCAAAACGGAGAGAACCTGATTATGCGCCGGATTTTATCTGTATTACTTGAAAACGAATCAGGGGCTTTGTCCCGTGTTGTTGGCCTGTTTTCACAACGTGGCTATAACATTGAAAGTTTAACTGTCGCTCCAACTGATGATCCGACATTATCGCGGATGACAATTCAGACTAAGGGAGATGCAAGGGTACTTGAACAGATTGAAAAACAGTTGCACAAGCTGGTGGATGTGTTACGTGTCAGCGAGTTGGCATCGGGTTCTCATGTAGAGCGTGAGGTTATGCTAGTCAAATTACAGGCCAGTGGATATGGACGTGAAGAGATCAAACGCAGTACTGATATCTTCCGTGGTCAGATCGTCGATGTGACTTCGGCTTTATATACCGTGCAGTTGGTAGGAACTAGCGATAAATTGGATGCATTTCTCGATGCGGTTCGAGATGTTGCGGAAATTGTTGAAGTCGCTCGTTCAGGTATTGTCGGCGTATCTCGCGGGGATAAAATTATGCGATGAAAAATCGCAAACTGCGGGACTATATACCCTATGGATTTCAAGATGCATCGCGACGGCAAAGGAGCGAATCCCCGGGAGCATAGATAACGATGTGACCGGGGTGAGTGAGTGCAGCCAACAAAGAGGCAACTTGAAAGGTGACGGGTATATGCATACATTTATCAGGCTCTGCGATAAAGTAGGGCCTTTGTGGGGTCTATAAGGAGTTAATGTGAAACTGGATGAAATCGCCCGCCTTGCAGGTGTTTCACGCACAACGGCCAGTTATGTAATTAATGGTAAAGCCAAGCAATACCGTGTCAGTGATAAAACGGTAGAAAAAGTGATGGCAGTGGTTAGAGAGCATAATTACCATCCTAATGCTGTGGCAGCCGGTCTCCGTGCAGGACGTACCCGTTCTATTGGTTTGGTTATTCCAGATTTAGAAAATACCAGCTATACCCGTATTGCTAATTATTTGGAACGTCAGGCTCGTCAACGTGGTTATCAGTTATTGATAGCCTGTTCGGAAGACCAGCCTGATAATGAAATGCGTTGTGTTGAGCACCTGTTGCAACGTCAGGTGGATGCAATTATTGTTTCTACCGCATTACCGCCGGAGCATCCTTTTTATCAACGTTGGGCAAGTCGTTCTTTGCCTATCATTGCTCTTGATCGGGCACTCGAAAATGAACATTTTATCAGCGTAGTGGGTGATGATTTTGAAGATGCAAAGATGTTAGCACAAGAATTTCGTCAATTCCCGGCTGAATCTGTGCTTTATCTCGGTGCATTGCCTGAATTGTCAGTCAGTTTTCTGCGTGAGCAGGGGTTCCGTGAAGCGTGGAAAGATGATCCTCGCGAAATAATGTACCTCTATTCAAACAGCTATGAACGTGATGCGGCTGCTGAAGTGTTCTCCAAATGGTTAGAAACTCATTCAATGCCGCAAGCGTTGTTCACCACCTCTTTTGCCCTGTTGCAAGGCGTCATGGATGTTACCCTGAAACACAGCGGCCGTTTACCAAATGAATTGGTTATTGCGACTTTTGGCGATCATGAATTATTGGATTTCCTTGAATGTCCAGTGCTCTCTGTCGCGCAGCGTCATCGTGAAATTGCTGAACGGGTATTGGAACTGGTGTTAGCAAGTCTGGATGAAAAGCAGAAGCCAGGGCCGGGTATCACACGGATACATCGTGACTTATGTCGTCGAGGAAGCCTGAGTCGAAAAATATAATAAAAACCCCTCATTAAATTTTCTGATGAGGGGTTTTGGTTGTCAGATTTGTTTTAAGAGAAGTATGTAAGGACAACTTTCAAGCAGTCCTTACGTAGATGTTTTTTACGTAGATGTTTTAGCGCGATTAAATAGCAATTTCGTTCATACATAAATTATTCAGTAGGAAGAAGAGCATGGAACAGCACTTATTTGAGTTTGAGATTTGTCTATTTACCCCCGTTTTTTTACCGTCTTTTATATATTAAATTGATTTTAATAATATTTATCTGGTGGCTTTTTGTTGCTAGTTAGTTTCAATGTTGAATGCATCAAATAAAATGATAAACATTGCTGTACAATGGCTAAATAGTAATGAAATGTAAATTATGTAAATAAATTAATCACACAACTATTTTTTCATTATTTTGTTGTAAACATTTATTTTCCTTGTGCCTGTAAAATTATTCAGAATTATCATGGTGTTAATTATTATTGATATTGCTAAATTTAATAATTATGCCTCTCAACTGCCAAAATCCTGCCATCAAATATAGCTAAAGCGCATCGGCTCTGGCTTGACAAGGTTTTCGTCCCATCCGTAAACTCCTTATTGTGGGGATTAGTGGGATAAAGTGGTAATTTTTGATCACCAGGGGCGACCTGAGGGTGTTTCGATGTTTCGTGGAGCAACGCAGATTAATCTCGATAGCAAGGGGCGGCTCACCGTACCTACCCGATACCGGGCAATGCTAAATGAGGAATCGCAAGGGCAAATGGTTTGTACCATTGACCTTCATCAGCCGTGCCTGTTGCTCTATACATTATCTGAATGGGAAATTATTGAAGAAAAACTTTCTCGCTTATCCAGCATGAATCCGGCGGAGCGTCGGGTGCAGCGTTTGCTTTTAGGTCATGCCAGTGAATGTCAGATGGATAGTGCAGGGCGTCTTTTGCTAGCTAGTACATTGCGCCAACATGCTGGGCTAGTCAAAGAGGTTATGCTGGTTGGTCAGTTCAACAAATTTGAACTGTGGGATGAGCAGACTTGGTATCAACAGGTTAAAGATGACATTGCGGCTGAGCAATCCACAAAGGAACCTTTATCAGTACGGTTACAGGAATTATCACTATAAATATGGCAAATAGTCATTTTAAACATACCAGCGTATTGCTGGATGAAGCAGTCAACGGACTGAATATCCGTGAAAATGGAATCTATATTGACGGTACATTTGGCCGTGGTGGGCATTCACGTCTGATTTTGTCGCAATTGGGGACGGCAGGTCGCTTAATTGCAATTGATCGCGATCCACAGGCGATTGAAGTAGCAAAAGCGATTACAGATCCCCGGTTTTCAATTGTACATGGGCCATTTTCTAAATTGGCTGACTATACAGAAAAAGCCGGGCTGACTGGCAAAATTGATGGTGTATTACTGGATTTAGGTGTTTCTTCGCCTCAGTTGGATGACCCAGAACGCGGTTTTTCTTTTATGCGTGATGGGCCGTTAGATATGCGGATGGACCCGACTCGCGGGCAGTCAGCAGCAGAATGGCTGATGCATGCGACAGCAGATGATATTGCTTGGGTATTGAAAACATTTGGCGAAGAGCGTTTCGCCAAACGCATTGCCAGAGCCATTGTGGCACGCAATCAGGAAGATCCAATTACCCGAACAAAAGCGCTAGCTGATTTGATTGCTCAAGCTAGCCCAGTAAAAGAAAAACATAAGCATCCAGCAACTAGGAGCTTCCAGGCTATTAGGATTTATATCAACAGTGAGCTGGAAGAAATTGAGCAAGCGCTGGAGGGAGCATTACAAGTGCTTGCGCCAGAGGGGAGACTTTCAGTTATCAGTTTCCATTCGCTGGAAGATCGTATTGTTAAACGATTTATTCGTCAGAATAGTCGAGGGCCACAGGTACCAGCAGGATTGCCATTAACAGAAGAGCAACTGAAAGCACAAGGTGGGCGTAGCTTGAAATCGATTGGCAAAATGAAACCTTCAGAGGAAGAAGTGGCTGATAACCCACGGGCTCGCAGTTCTGTTTTGCGTTTTGCTGAAAAAGTTAGTGAATAATGGCAGGTGAACGTCACGGATTAACCGGTATTATCGGCAACGATTTACTCAAAAATGCCAAAATACCGTTAATTCTTCTAGTCGCTGTACTGGTTTCGGCCATAGTCGTTGTAACCATTGCACATGAAACCCGCTTGTTAACGGCTGAAAGAGAACATCTGGTCGTGGAACGAGATGCGTTAGATATCGAGTGGCGCAATCTGATCCTCGAAGAAAATGCCTTAGGTGATCACAGTCGAGTTGAGCGGATAGCTGTTGAAAAAATGCATATGCAGCATGTTAATCCTGCTCAGGAAAACATTGTTGTTTCACAGTGAGTTAATTTAATTATTAAAAGGTAAGCGATGAAAGCAGCACGCTCCGTGAAATTAAAACGGCAAGAAGATAAAGCCAGTTTTGTTAGCTGGCGTTTCGCTTTGTTGTGCGGGGGGATTGCCGTGGCTTTAATTGGCTTATTGCTGAGAGTGACTTATTTGCAGGTCATCAACCCGGATCAACTGGTTAAAGAAGGTGATTTACGTTCCCTGCGTGTGCAATCAATCCCTACCGCTCGCGGTATGATCAGTGATCGTATGGGGCGACCTCTGGCTGTGAGCGTTCCAGTCAATGCTGTTTGGGCAGATCCGAAAGAGGTATTTGAAAAAGGGGGGATTACGGATGATACCCGTTGGAAAGCTTTATCTGATGCCATTAATTTGCCTCTTGAGCAACTTACCGACAAAGTTAGTGCTAATCCGAAAGGTCGTTTTGTTTATTTAGCGCGTCAGGTTAATCCATCGGTTGGCGATTACATTCATAAACTGAAATTGCCGGGGATTTATTTGCGCCAGGAATCCCGGCGTTATTACCCGTCAGGTCAGGTAACCGCACATATTATTGGCGTGACCAACGTTGATGGTCAGGGTATTGAAGGCGTAGAAAAAAGTTTTGATCGTTGGCTGACGGGTCAACCGGGTGAGCGGACTGTACGTAAAGACCGCTTTGGCCGTGTTATCGAAGATATTTCATCTGTTGATAGTCTGGCGGCGCACAATTTGGTATTGAGTATTGATGAGCGTTTACAGGCGCTAGTTTACCGCGAATTAACAAACGCGGTGGCCTTTAACAAAGCAGAATCCGGTACAGCAGTATTGGTAGATGTTAATACCGGAGAAGTGCTGGCAATGGCAAACAGCCCATCTTATAACCCAAATAATCGCATCAATACGCCAAAAGAAGTGATGCGTAACCGGGCTATCACCGATATTTTCGAGCCAGGTTCCACGGTTAAGCCGATGGTGGTAATGGCTGCGCTCAATGATGGTATTATCAAAGAAAATACGGTTATTAATACAGTACCTTTTAGGATAAGCGGCAAAGAAATTAGAGATGTATCCCGTTATTCGGAATTATCTATCACTGGCATTTTACAAAAATCGAGTAACGTCGGTGTTTCTAAGCTAGCGTTAGCGATGCCCGCGACAGAATTGGTGGATGTTTATTCACGCTTTGGGCTAGGAAAGGCGACCAATCTGGGGTTGGTTGGAGAAAGCAGTGGCTTATATCCAATCGGAAAACAACGGTGGTCAGATCTTGAGAGAGCGACCTTTTCTTACGGTTATGGGCTGATGGTAACACCATTACAGTTAGCGCGGGTCTATGCAACGATTGGTAGCTTGGGTATTTATCGTCCTCTGTCAATTACCAAAGTTGATCCACCTGTGCCGGGCACAAGAGTATTTCCTGAGCCTATCATGCGAACAGTCGTTCATATGATGGAAAGTGTGGCTTTGCCTGGCGGAGGTGGAGTACGGGCTGCGATAAAAGGTTATCGGATTGCAATCAAGACGGGTACAGCCAAGAAAGTCGGGCCGGATGGCAAATATGCTAATCGATATATCTCTTACGCCGCAGGTATTGCCCCTGCAAGTAACCCAAGATTTGCACTGGTTGTGGTCATTAATGATCCACTGACAGGTAAGTATTACGGTGGTGTGGTTTCTGCGCCGGTATTTGGTGCCATTATGGGGGGTGCTTTACGCATCATGAATGTGGAGCCGGATGCTTTGGCGGCAGGTGATAAAAACGAATTTGTGATTAATAAGAAAGAGGATACAGGTGGCAGATCGTAATCTACGCGATTTACTCGCGCCGTTGGGTATTGATGCCCCAGTGCGTGAGTTACGCGAAATGACATTAGACAGTCGTAAATCGTCTGCCGGAGATCTGTTTGTTGCGATTAAAGGGCACCAGACAGATGGTCGACACTACATTCCTCAAGCCATCGCACAAGGGGTTGCGGCGGTTATTGCAGAAGCCCAGGGCGAGGCTGATAACGGAACCGTACAAATTATGCATGGTGTTCCGGTTGTTTATGTGAACGATTTGAATAATAAGTTGTCACAGTTAACTGGTGAGTTTTACTGTCACCCTGGTGATAAATTGCGCTTGATTGGTGTCACTGGAACCAATGGTAAAACAACCACGACTCAATTACTTGCGCAGTGGAGCCACGGATTAGGCGAAACCAGCGCAGTGATGGGAACTGTTGGCAATGGTTTACTGGGGCGTGTGGCGCCAAGTGAAAATACTACAGGCTCTGCTGTTGATATCCAACTGGATTTGCAACAACTTGTTCAGCAAGGGGCGACTTTTGCAGCAATGGAAGTCTCTTCTCATGGGCTGGTCCAGGGGCGTGTGGCTGCGTTGCCGTTTGAGGCGGCAGTGTTTACCAATTTGAGCCGTGACCATCTTGATTACCACGGTGATATGGAACACTACGAAGCAGCTAAATGGCTGCTATTTTCCACTCATAATGTGAAGCAACAAATCATTAATGCTGATGATGAGATTGGATTGAAATGGTTATCCCATTTACCACAAGCGGTTGCTGTAACGATGGAAAACCGTCTGCCGGAAAATTGGCAGGGCCGTTGGTTGGCGGCGCATGAAATAAAGTATCACGATAAAGGGGCATCTATCACTTTCGAGTCCAGTTGGGGAGGCGGTACAATTGATAGTTCGCTAATGGGGGCATTTAATGTCAGCAACCTATTGTTGGCGCTTTCCACCCTATTGGTTCTGGATTATCCGCTGGAAAAACTGCTGGAAACAGCTTCCTGTTTGGAACCTGTCTGTGGGCGAATGGAAGTATTCACTGCACCGGGCAAACCCGTTGTCGTTGTTGATTATGCTCACACACCTGATGCGCTGGAAAAGGCTTTAATGGCTGCACGTTTGCATTGTCAAGGTAAGCTTTGGTGTGTTTTTGGTTGTGGCGGTGATCGTGATAAAGGTAAACGTCCATTGATGGGGGGCGTTGCAGAACAGTGGGCCGATTATGTGATTGTTACTGATGATAATCCGCGCAATGAAGAACCACAGGCAATTGTTGCTGATATTCTGACGGGGCTTCTTGATCCGGGGAGGGCGTTAGCAATTCATGGCCGTGTTGAAGCGGTAACCAACGCTATTATGCAGGCAAAAGCAGATGATGTTGTATTGATAGCGGGTAAGGGCCATGAAGATTATCAATTGGTAGGCCATCGTCGTCTGGATTACTCGGACCGGTTAACTGTTGCTCGGTTATTGGGGGTGATTGCATGATTTCCCTCACTTTGCAACAACTAGCACAAGTAACGAATGGCGTATTGAATCAGGTGACTGAACAGCAGGCAGCAAATATTTGTATCAGTGATGTGGCTACTGACAGCCGTCAGGTTGGAAATGGCAGTCTGTTTATTGCCTTGAAAGGTGAGCGTTTTGATGCCCATGATTTTTTTGCTGATGCAGTAAAAGCCGGTGCTGGCGCTTTGCTTGTCAGCCGTATGTTGGATGTTAACTTTCCACAGGTCGTGGTTAAAGATACTCGTTTAGCAATGGGTAAATTAGCGGGTTGGGTTCGCCAGCAGAGTAACGCTCGTGTCGTTGCGTTGACGGGATCGTCCGGCAAAACATCGGTGAAAGAGATGACTGCGGCGATTTTGCGCCAGTGTGGTAACACCCTCTATACCGCGGGTAACTTGAATAATGATATTGGCGTACCGCTGACATTGTTCAGACTGACGGAACAACATGAGTTTGCTGTGGTTGAATTAGGTGCAAGTCATGTTGGTGAAATCGCTTATACCGTAGAAATGGTTCGGCCAGAAACGGCATTAGTCAATAACCTGTTTGCCGCGCACTTATCGGATTTTGGTTCTCTTGCGAGTATTGCAAAAGCTAAAGGCGAAATTTTTACCGGCCTTCCAGAAAAAGGTACGGCCATTGTCAATATGGAAAGTAATGATTGGGCTCACTGGCAACAAGTTATTGGTGACAAAACAATTCAGCGTTTTTCCATGCAACAAGTATCAGGCGCTGATTTTTACGCTACGGATATTCAGGTTAAACAACTGACGACGGATTTTTGTCTGCACACGCCTATTGGTAGCACAGAAATCAACTTGCCGTTGCCTGGGAAACACAATGTCGCCAATGTGTTAGCTGCCAGTGCGTTGGCAATTTCTGTTGGTGCAACCTTACGAGATATTCGTCTGGGCTTGTCTGAGCTGAAAGCGGTACCGGGGCGGTTGTTTCCAATCAATTTGGCAGAAGGAAAATTGCTGCTTGATGACACGTATAACGCCAATGTTGGTTCAATGACCGTTGCCGTTCAGGTGTTATCACAGATGCCGGGTTACCGAGTGCTGGTTGTCGGCGATATAGGGGCATTAGGTGAACAGTCAGAAGATTACCATCGTCAAATTGGTGAAACCGCAGCTTCTTGCGGTATCGATAGCGTGTTCAGTGTCGGCAAATTAAGTATTCATGTTAGTGAGGCAAGCGGCTGTGGTCAGCATTTTGCGGATAAAGCCGCATTGATTGCAACATTGATTCCACTATTACAGCAACACAAAGTCATTTCAGTGCTAATTAAAGGTTCGCGCAATACCAAAATGGAAGATGTTGTTTACGCCTTACAGGAGAGCTTCACATGTTAGTTTGGCTGGCCGAATATTTGGTCAAATATCACACCGGCTTTCACGTCTTTTCTTACTTGACGTTTAGGGCTATCGTCAGCCTGCTGACTGCTTTGGCTATCGCATTGTGGATGGGGCCGCGCATGATTGCCTTCCTGCAAAAATTACAAATTGGGCAGGTTGTTCGCAACGATGGGCCGGAATCTCATTTTAGCAAGCGTGGTACGCCGACGATGGGTGGTTTGCTGATCTTACTTGCAATTACGATTTCTACATTGTTGTGGGTTCGCTTGAATAACCCTTATGTTTGGTGCGTGCTGATTGTGCTGATTGGTTACGGCATTGTTGGTTTTGTAGATGATTACCGCAAAGTTGTGCGCAAAGATACTAAGGGGTTGATTGCCCGCTGGAAGTATTTCTGGCAGTCCGTCTTGGCATTGGGTGTGGCGTTTGCCATGTATAGCGTCGGTAAAGATACGCCGGCAACGCAATTGGTCGTGCCATTCTTTAAAGATGTGATGCCGCAACTGGGTGTGCTTTACATTCTGTTGACCTACTTTGTGATTGTCGGAACCAGTAATGCAGTGAATCTGACGGACGGATTGGATGGTTTGGCAATTATGCCAACCGTTTTTGTTGCGGCGGGTTTTGCTTTGGTGGCATGGGCAACAGGTAACGTCAATTTTGCTAACTATCTACATATCCCTTATCTGAGCCATGCTGGCGAGCTGGTTATCGTCTGTACTGCGATTGTTGGCGCGGGGCTGGGTTTCTTATGGTTTAACACTTACCCGGCTCAGGTGTTCATGGGGGATGTGGGTTCTTTGGCATTAGGCGGCGCACTGGGGACGATTGCTGTGTTGTTACGCCAGGAGTTTCTATTGGTGATTATGGGCGGTGTATTTGTGGTAGAAACCCTGTCAGTTATTTTACAGGTGGGTTCTTTTAAACTGCGCGGGCAGCGTATTTTCCGTATGGCGCCTATTCACCATCACTATGAATTGAAAGGCTGGCCAGAACCGCGCGTTATTGTGCGTTTTTGGATTATTTCTCTGATGCTAGTGCTGATTGGGCTGGCAACATTGAAGGTACGTTAATCATGACGGATTATTTGGGTAAAAAAGTCGTCATTATCGGGTTGGGACTGACAGGTCTCTCCTGTGTTGACTTTTTTATGGCACGAGGCGTGATCCCTCGTGTGATGGATACTCGTGCGGTACCACCCGGCAAGGATAAACTGCCCGATGGTGTTGAGTGTCACAGTGGAAGCCTGAATATCGGTTGGTTGATGGATGCTGACTTGATTGTTGTAAGCCCAGGCGTTGCTTTGGCAACGGTGGAATTACAGGCTGCGGCTAATGCAGGTATTGAAATTGTTGGTGATATCGAGTTGTTTTGCCGTGAAGCAACAGCTCCAATTGTCGCAATTACGGGCTCTAATGGTAAAAGCACCGTTACCAGTCTTGTCGGTGAAATGGCGAGAGCGGCTAATTGGCAGGTGGGTGTTGGCGGTAATATTGGCCTACCTGCATTAGAATTGTTGAAGAAATCTTGTCAGCTTTATGTTTTAGAGCTCTCCAGTTTCCAGTTGGAAACCACATATAGCCTGAATGCAACAGCCGCCGCTGTGCTTAATGTGACTGAGGATCATATGGATCGCTATCCTCAAGGAGTATCTCAGTACCGGGCGGCTAAACTTAGGATTTATCGCCAGGCGAAAAGATGCATTGTGAACGCTCAGGATCTTCTGACACTGCCTGAAACGGGTATGGACAGCCGTTGTGTTAGCTTTGGTGTCGATTGTGGCGACTATCAGCTTGATAGTGAAAACGCCTGTTTGAAAGTTCACAACCAATCACTACTGGCGACAAATGAAATTAAGCTGACTGGACGACATAACTACGTCAATGGATTGGTTGCATTGGCTTTAGCTGATGCGGTTGGTATTCCTCGTGAAGCCAGTTTGACAGCATTGACGGTTTATCCGGGGCTTGACCATCGTTTCCAACTTGTTCATTTGAACAACGGAGTGCGTTGGATTAACGATTCTAAGGCAACCAATGTTGGCAGTACGGTGGCGGCGCTTAATGGTCTGACCTTGGAAGGCACGCTTTATTTGCTGTTAGGTGGTGATGGTAAGTCGGCAGACTTTTCTCCGCTCAAGCCTTTCCTTTGTGGGGATAAAATTCGGTTTTATTGCTTTGGCCGGGATGGGAAACGACTGGCGCAACTACGCCCGGAAATAGCGACATTAACTGAAACTATGGAACAGGCGATACGTGATATCGCTCCGCGGCTGGTGGCGGGTGACATGGTGCTGTTATCTCCTGCTTGTGCAAGCCTTGATCAGTTCCGCAATTTTGAACAGCGTGGTCATGAGTTTGCTCGTTTGGCAGAGGAGTTGGGCTGATGTCTATTCCGGGATTCAGTAGATTAAAAGACTGGGTTATTGGCGGCCGTGAAACTGATGCTGCCAATATGGTGTTGTATGATCGCACACTGGTTTGGCTGACGCTCGGATTGGGAATTATCGGCTTTGTTATGGTGACATCAGCATCAATGCCGGTCGGGCAGCGTCTTGCAGAAGATCCGTTTCTGTTTGCTAAGCGTGATGCGATTTATCTCTTGCTGGCTTTCGGATTGTCATTGATCACACTGCGTATCCCGATGGATTTCTGGCAACGTTATAGCAATCTGATGCTGCTTACTTCCGTTATTTTGTTGTTGGTTGTCTTGGTGGTGGGAAATTCAGTAAATGGCGCATCGCGTTGGATTGCCATTGGGCCTTTGAGAATTCAACCTGCTGAGTTATCGAAACTTTCTCTATTTTGTTATCTCGCCAGCTATTTGGTGCGCAAAGTAGAGGAAGTGCGGAATAACTTTTGGGGGTTTTGTAAGCCAATGGGTGTGATGGTCGTGCTAGCGGTATTACTTCTGGCTCAACCTGACTTAGGAACGGTGGTTGTACTGTTTGTCACAACGTTGGCAATGCTATTTCTGGCCGGGGCGAAGTTATGGCAATTTCTAGCGATTATTGGTTCGGGAATATTCGCGGTGGTTTTGTTAATCATTGCTGAACCTTACCGTATACGCCGTGTGACTTCTTTTCTGGATCCTTGGGAAGATCCATATGGTAAAGGTTATCAATTAACGCAATCTTTGATGGCTTTTGGTCGTGGGGAATTTTTGGGGCAAGGACTAGGAAATTCAGTACAGAAACTAGAATACCTGCCGGAAGCGCATACTGACTTTATTTTCTCTGTTTTGGCAGAAGAATTAGGTTACGTAGGTGTGGTTTTGGTGTTGTTAATGATATTCTTCGTCGCTTTTCGCGCAATGACGATAGGTCGTCGCGCATTACAGATGGATCAGCGTTTTTCGGGTTTTCTCGCTTGTTCGGTGGGTATCTGGTTTAGTTTCCAGGCTCTGGTTAACGTTGGGGCCGCCGCAGGTATGTTACCGACTAAAGGTTTGACTTTACCTTTGATTAGTTACGGTGGTTCAAGTTTGCTGATTATGTCGACAGCTATCGTATTGCTATTAAGAATTGATTTTGAAACACGCTTGGCAAAAGCTCAGGCGTTTGTAAGGAGCCCCCGATGAGTGGCAAAACCCGGCGTTTGATGGTGATGGCAGGTGGAACCGGAGGACATGTCTTCCCAGGGTTGGCTGTCGCTCATCATTTAAAAGACCAGGGCTGGGACGTTCTCTGGTTGGGAACAGCGGATCGTATGGAAGCCGATTTAGTACCGAAACATGGCATTGACATTGAATTTATTCAGATTTCTGGCCTGCGAGGTAAAGGGATCAAAGCATTGTTAGCTGCTCCGGTCCGAATTTTCAAAGCAATCTGTCAGGCAAAGGCGATTATACGTCGCTATCAACCAGATGTCGTGCTGGGCATGGGGGGATATGTTTCTGGTCCCGGCGGTATTGCTGCGTGGATGTGCGGTATTCCGGTTGTATTGCATGAACAGAATGGTATTGCCGGCCTGACAAACAGATGGCTGGCTAAAATTGCTACGACTGTTTTACAAGCATTTCCCGGCGCATTTCCAAAAGCGCCCGTTGTTGGCAACCCTGTCCGCGCAGATATGTTGGCGCTGCCTATGCCTAAACAACGTTTAACAGGGCGTGAAGGTCCGATTCGGATTCTGGTTGTTGGCGGCAGTCAGGGGGCGAGAGTTCTTAACCAGACAATGCCTGAAATTGCTGCCCGTATGGGTGATAAAATTACGCTTTGGCATCAGACAGGCAAAGGGGCGAAAGAAAGTGTTCAGAATGCCTACAACAACTCAGTTAAATGTGAACATAAGATTACTGAATTTATTGACGATATGGCACAAGCTTATGCCTGGGCTGATGTGGTGATTTGTCGTTCTGGCGCGTTGACGGTTAGTGAAGTGTCTGTTGCGGGATTACCTGCGATTTTTGTGCCATTTCAGCATAAAGATCGTCAGCAATACTGGAATGCGTTACCTCTAGAAAAGGTTGGCGCAGCAAAAATACTGGAGCAACCCCAATTTACGGTTGATGCAATAATCGAATTGTTAACTCAGTGGCAACGGCCGCAATTGTTGGAAATGGCGGAAAAAGCCCGTTCAGCAGCAATTGTTGATGCAACTGAGCGAGTATCGGCGGCATTAATCGATGCGGCGAAAAAATGATTTAGATCGCCTTAAAAAGGGCGGTGAAGCAAACATATATAGTGAAGAAGAAAACGTGAATACACAGCAACTGGCGAAATTAAGAGCTTTCGTGCCTGAGATGAGAAAAGTCAGGCATATCCACTTTGTTGGCATTGGAGGTGCTGGCATGGGGGGGATCGCCGAAGTGTTAGCTAATGAAGGTTATCAGATTAGTGGATCTGATTTAGCGCCAAACCCGGTAACTCGGCAACTGACTAAGTTGGGTGCTCAGATTTACTTTAACCATCGTCCTGAAAATATACTGGATGCCAGTGTTGTTGTGGCTTCAAGCGCAATCTTGGCGGATAACCCGGAAATTGTTGCTGCTCGTGAGGCCCGAATTCCGGTTATTCGCAGAGCAGAGATGTTGGCAGAACTCATGCGCTACCGTCATGGTATCGCTATTGCCGGGACTCACGGTAAAACAACCACAACGGCGATGATTTCTAGCATCTATGCACAGGCTGGTTTAGATCCCACTTTTGTTAATGGTGGTTTAGTTAAAGCAGCAGGAACACATGCTCGTCTTGGCAGTAGCCGTTATTTAATTGCGGAAGCTGACGAAAGTGATGCCTCTTTCTTGCATTTGCAGCCAATGGTGGCGGTCATTACGAATATCGAAGCAGACCATATGGATACCTATCATGGTGACTTCGAAAACTTGAAACAGACTTTTATTAACTTTTTGCACAACTTACCTTTCTATGGGCGTGCAGTTATGTGCCTTGATGATCCGGTTGTCAAAGAGTTAATCCCTCGTGTGGGGCGCTATATCACGACGTATGGTTTTAGTGAAGAAGCAGATGTCCGTATTACCCATTATGAGCAAAAGGGCGCTCAGGGATATTTTACTGTCAGCCGTCAAGATATGGCGGATCTGAAAGTCGTATTGAATGCGCCAGGTCGCCATAATGCGCTGAATGCAGCGGCGGCAGTAGCCGTTGCGACTGAGGAAGGGATTTCTGGCAGTGATATTTTGGCTGCATTGGCTGGTTTTCAGGGAACTGGTCGCCGTTTTGATTTTTTGGGCAATTTCTCTCTGGAACACGTTAACGGCAAAGGTGGCAGTGCAATGTTGGTTGATGATTACGGTCATCATCCAACGGAAGTGGATGCAACGATTAAAGCCGCTCGTGCAGGCTGGCCGGATAAACGTATTGTGATGATATTTCAACCTCATCGTTATACCCGAACCCGTGATTTGTACGATGATTTTGCCAATGTATTGAATCAGGTAGATGTATTGCTGATGCTGGATGTTTACTCGGCGGGTGAAGCGGTTATTCCGGGGGCGGATAGTCGTTCGTTGTGCCGTACTATCCGTAGCCGCGGTAAGTTAGATCCGATTTTAGTATCTGATTCAGCAAAGGTAACCACTGTGTTGGCACAGGTGCTGGATGGTAATGATTTAGTTCTGGTTCAAGGGGCCGGCAATATAGGCAAAATAGCGCGTAATCTGGCTGAAACAAAATTACAGCCATCTTTGAATGAGGAAAAACGCAATGGCTGAGAAAGTCGCGGTACTGTTGGGGGGAACTTCCGCTGAGCGTGAAGTTTCGCTGTTATCGGGACACGCCGTGTTGGCTGGATTGAGAGAAGCAGGTATTGATGCACATCCAGTTGATACAAAAGATTTTTCTGTAACTCAACTTAAAGAGGCCGGATTTGAGAAAGTCTTTATCGCGCTTCATGGGCGTGGTGGGGAAGATGGTACTTTGCAAGGTGTATTAGAGTTTTTGCAGTTACCCTATACCGGTAGCGGCGTGATGGCCTCTGCACTGTCAATGGACAAATTGCGCACAAAACAGTTATGGCAAGGGATTGGATTGACTGTTTCGCCATATGTTGCAATGAATTCTCAGCAATTTGAACGATTGACGGATTTTCAACTCCAAGAATATGTAGCAGATTTAGGTCTGCCATTAATTGTTAAGCCAAGTCTGGAAGGTTCCAGTGTTGGTATGACTAAGGTTAATGAGATTTCGGAGTTGCGTAGCGCATTAGAGATAGCGTTTCGTTATGACGTTGATTTGCTGATAGAAAAATGGTTGTACGGCCCGGAATACACGGTAGCCATCCTTGGTGATACGGCTTTACCTTCTATTCGTATTCAACCCGCTGCTATTTTTTATGACTATGAGGCAAAATATCTGTCTGAAGAAACACAGTATTTTTGTCCAAGCGGATTAAGTGATGAAAAAGAGCAGCAATTGGTAGAACTGGCGCTTAAAGCTTATCAATCAGTGGGATGTAGTGGTTGGGGACGGGTAGATGTCATGATGGATACTGATGGTGGTTTCTATCTATTGGAAGTGAATACATCGCCAGGGATGACCAGTCACAGCTTGGTGCCGATGGCTGCGCGTCAGGCTGGATTAAGTTTTTCACAGTTGGTGGTAAAGATTCTGGAGTTGGCTGATTGATATGTCTCAAGCGGCCCTGAAAGTAAGGGGGCGGGATAATGAAAATAGCAGTTCCCGTCCTAGTAACGGCTCTTACCTGGCAGGGCTTATTTTCTTCCTGATGGTAATTGGGACCATTATTTGGGGAGGTTGGGCAGTTCTTAACTGGATGAAAGATGCTAACAGATTGCCTATATCAAAACTGGTGGTAACGGGTGAGCGTCACTACACTACCAACGATGATATCCGGCAGGCAATTTTATCATTAGGGCAACCGGGAACTTTTATGACGCAGGATGTGAATATCATTCAGCAGCAAATTGAACGGATGCCGTGGATAAGGCAAGTCACTGTCCGTAAACAGTGGCCTGATGAACTGAGAATTCATCTGGTAGAATATGTCCCTTATGTGCGCTGGAATGAAACACAGATGCTGGATGCCGAAGGTCAAGTATTCAGCATTCCGCCTGAATGGGGAGCTAAAGGATATTTCCCGATGCTTTATGGCCCACAAGGCAGTGAAAAAGAAGTACTTGATGGTTACCGAGCTATGGCTAAACTTCTCGCCGCCAATAAACTGAAATTAAAAGCGGCGGCAATGACTGCGCGTCGTTCCTGGCAATTGACGCTGGATAATGGTGTCCAGCTAAAGCTGGGAAGAATGGATACAACAGGCCGTATTAAACGTTTTATCGAGCTTTATCCGCTGTTACAGCAGAACACAGAGAAAAGGGTAGATTACGTGGATTTGCGTTATGACAGTGGTGCCGCGGTAGGTTGGGCGCCTTTACCAATTGGTGATCCTAATGTTCCGGCCAAAGGGCAATAAACAATTACTGGCAATAATTATATGAGGCAGGCAGAACAACGATGATCAAATCGACGGACAGAAAATTAGTAGTTGGCCTAGAGATTGGCACAGCAAAGGTATCTGCCCTTGTTGGTGAAATTCTGCCCGATGGTATGGTTAATATTATCGGGGTGGGAAGCTGTCCATCCCGCGGTATGGATAAAGGCGGTGTAAACGACCTGGAGTCGGTTGTTAAATGTGTACAGCGGGCTATCGATCAGGCTGAATTGATGGCAGATTGTCAAATTTCTTCTGTTTATCTGGCGTTATCTGGAAAACACATCAGTTGTCAGAATGAAATCGGGATGGTTCCTATTTCCGAAGAGGAAGTCACTCAGGAAGATGTAGACAATGTTGTTCATACTGCCAAATCAGTTCGTGTACGTGATGAATACCGAATACTACATGTTATTCCGCAAGAATATGCTATCGATTATCAGGAAGGCATTAAGAATCCGGTAGGGCTTTCCGGTGTGCGCATGCAGGCGAAAGTTCACTTGATTACCTGTCATAATGATATGGCGAAAAATATTGCAAAAGCCGTTGAACGCTGTGGTTTGAAAGTCGACCAGCTTATTTTTTCCGGGTTGGCTGCCAGCTATGCTGTTTTGACCGAAGACGAGCGTGAATTGGGCGTTTGCGTGGTAGATATTGGCGGAGGGACGATGGATATTGCGGTGTATACCGGCGGAGCGCTGCGTCATACCAAAGTTATCCCTTATGCCGGCAACGTTGTTACCAGTGATATTGCTTATGCCTTTGGTACGCCGCCAAGCGATGCAGAAACGATAAAGGTACGCCACGGTTGTGCGCTGGGTTCGTTAGTCAGCAAAGATGAAAGTGTGGAGGTACCCAGTGTCGGTGGACGTCCACCACGTAGCTTACAGCGTCAGACGTTGGCTGAGGTCATTGAGCCGCGTTACATCGAATTACTGAATTTAGTGAATGATGAAATCTTGCGATTGCAGGAACGGTTGCGCCAGCAGGGGGTTAAACACCACTTGGCTGCGGGTATTGTCTTGACTGGTGGTGGCGCTCAGATTGATGGTTTGGCTGAATGTGCTCAGCGTGTGTTCCATGCTCAGGTGCGTATTGGTCAACCTCTTAATATTACTGGCCTGACGGACTATGCGCAGGAACCCTATTATTCAACAGCAGTGGGGTTGCTGCATTACGGGAAAGCCTCTCATCTTAATGGTGATGCGGATATTGAAAAACATGCTTCAGTGAGTCGCTGGTTTAAGAGAGTCAGTAGCTGGCTGAAAAAAGAGTTTTAATTTTATACAGAGGCTGCATCTTCTTTTAGCCTCGATATAAAGGCACAAAGCGGAGAGAAACTATATGTTTGAACCAATAGAATTAACCAATGACGCGGTGATTAAGGTCATCGGCGTCGGCGGTGGCGGCGGTAACGCTGTTGAGCACATGGTGCGTGAACGCATCGAAGGTGTTGAATTCTTTGCAGTAAACACGGATGCTCAGGCATTGCGTAAAACGGCTGTCGGCCAGACTATCCAGATTGGTAATGGTATTACCAAAGGTTTGGGCGCTGGGGCAAACCCGGAAGTGGGTCGTACTGCTGCTCAAGAAGATCGGGATGCATTGCGCACTGCGCTTGATGGTGCGGATATGGTATTTATCGCTGCCGGTATGGGTGGTGGTACTGGTACTGGCGCAGCGCCTGTGGTAGCTGAAATTGCAAAAGAGCTTGGGATTTTGACAGTTGCTGTGGTGACTAAGCCTTTCAATTTCGAAGGTAAAAAACGCATGGCGTTTGCCGAACAAGGGATCACTGAATTATCCAAACATGTAGATTCATTGATTACTATCCCTAACGACAAACTGTTGAAAGTGCTTGGCCGCGGCATTTCATTACTGGATGCTTTCGGCGCAGCTAATGACGTTTTGAAAGGCGCGGTTCAGGGTATCGCTGAACTGATCACGCGTCCAGGCCTGATGAATGTTGACTTTGCTGACGTGCGTACCGTGATGTCCGAAATGGGCTACGCTATGATGGGTTCTGGTATTGCACAGGGTGAAGATCGTGCAGAAGAGGCCGCTGAGATGGCGATTTCCAGTCCATTGCTGGAAGATATCGACTTGTCAGGCGCTCGTGGTGTTTTGGTTAACATTACTGCTGGCTTTGATCTGCGTTTGGATGAGTTCGAAACAGTGGGTAACACGATCCGCGCATTTGCATCTGATAATGCAACTGTCGTGATTGGTACCTCTCTGGACCCAGACATGAACGATGAGTTGCGTGTGACTGTGGTTGCCACCGGTATTGGTATGGATAAACGTCCTGAAATTACGTTGGTTACCAATAAGTCTTCTCAGTCAAGTGTAATGGAACACCGTCATCAGCAAATGTCTAGCGGTATGTCTTCATTGTCCGAGGAAAATAAACCAGCAGCAAAAGTGGTGAATGACCAAAGCGTACAAACTAGCAAGGAGCCCGATTATTTGGATATTCCTGCATTTTTGCGTAAACAGGCCGATTAATAGCTAAAAAATTGGATTCTCCGCTTTTTGTGCTAAACTTGCCCGCCAACCATAGTGTATAGTGGTTGGCAGGATGGATAACATTGCGAGATAAAACGATGATCAAACAAAGGACACTTAAACGTATTGTTCAGGCGACTGGCGTCGGTTTACACACCGGTAAAAAAGTCACGCTGACAATGCGCCCAGCACCGGCTAATACCGGGGTCATCTATCGCCGCACTGACTTGAATCCACCGGTTGATTTTCCGGCAGATGCAAAATCCGTGCGTGATACTATGCTCTGTACTTGCCTGGTAAATGAGCATGACGTGCGAATCTCAACGGTTGAGCATCTGAATGCAGCACTTGCGGGGTTAGGTATCGATAATATTATTATCGAAGTTGACGCGCCAGAAATTCCTATTATGGATGGTAGCGCTAGCCCGTTTGTTTTCCTGCTGCTGGATGCGGGCATCGAAGAGCTGAACACGGCTAAAAAATTCCTGCGTATTAAGGAAACTGTACGTGTGGAAGAGGGTGATAAGTGGGCAGAGATGACACCTTATAATGGTTTCAGTCTGGATTTCACTATTGATTTCAATCACCC
The DNA here is from genome assembly GCF_026153155.1 of Photorhabdus aballayi. Classification (NCBI taxonomy): domain Bacteria; kingdom Pseudomonadati; phylum Pseudomonadota; class Gammaproteobacteria; order Enterobacterales; family Morganellaceae; genus Photorhabdus; species Photorhabdus aballayi. Next base: position 72,042 of record NZ_JAPFCD010000008.1, read on the forward strand.
TGCAATTGATTCAAGCTCTCAACGTTACTGCATGGACTTCTCGGCAGAAGCGTTTGTTCGTCAAATCAGTCGTGCACGTACATTTGGCTTTATGCGTGATATTGAGTACTTACAATCTAAAGGCTTATGTTTAGGCGGTAGCTTTGATTGTGCGATTGTTGTTGATGACTATCGTGTGCTTAATGAAGATGGTTTGCGTTTTGAAGACGAATTTGTCCGCCATAAAATGCTGGATGCAATTGGCGATCTGTTTATGTGTGGCTATAACATCATTGGCGCATTTACTGCGTTCAAATCTGGTCATGCGTTGAACAATAAACTGTTGCAGGCAGTTCTGGCGCAAGAAAGCGCATGGGAACTGATCACTTTCGAAGATGAAGCTGAAATGCCATTGGCTTTTCTTGCTCCATCAACTGTAATGGCATAACTCTCTCATGTGCTGAGAATAATTCAATGATATATCAGTGAGTTATGTTATCAGTGGTATTGTTCTCGCTGATGTTTTTTACTCAGCGTTAGCGCTTATTTTTTAGCTGTACTGGCACTCTCTCCGGCCAGTGCAGCTAATCGCTCTAATCTTTCCTTCAGCTTTTTTGGACTACGGTTCGCTAGCACTATTAATTCTTTCGCACTCTCTTGACTTAACTGACGCGTCGGTAACGTTTTGTGATCATTGCTCATCGTTTTTGCGAAGCTCTGCGCACTATTGCCATGCTTAATCATAAGTGATGGGTTAATCCTGATGTCGATAGATGACAATGATGGTAGAATTCCGCTTCTTAGTGTAGAAAGCAGCGTTGGCAGCTCGTAACGTAATCTGGTCATCCAACTGGCGTTTCCTGCTTCCAGTACCAGAATTTGTTTGCGATAATTAGCGACCCGACACCACGGATGTAATTGTGCGGGAAGCAAGCTAATAACGGCACGGTTAAGTTTTAACAAAGCGACGGCACGTTGCTGGATAACATGAAGCGGGCTTTTCTCAACGGCAGCGGCGTCTTCAAAAAGAACATCTAATGATTGTGGGCGGCTATCGCGCATAATAAAAGTAGCTCCGGTATGATGAAGGATTAATGGGTATTCTAAATCTTTGGCGACAATTTGGCAGACGTTATTTCTGGTCACATCTATTATTAGGGGTGGTTGCGGCAAGTATTGGCGTTCCTACCATTGCAGCGGGTGTTACCGATAATATTTCACAAGCGAATACCTCGCCTAGCCAAAGTTGGCAAAATCAGGCTTTATCAGCTTTTGATAATCTATTCTCATTGCAGAATGTTCAACACCAGCCGGCTAATGGTATTAATTACTGGCAACAACATGCTGTACGCAATGTGATCAGGCAACTTTCTTTTGTTTTTTCTATTTCCCAACCTGTGAGCGATGAAACAGCAAAACAAAGTATCCGGTTAAGCTCTTCTAGTATTCAGCAGCTTGTGCTAGAAACCCTGAATGCACTATTAACTCAGGAACCTAAGCCGCCTGAACCAGTTTCAGATATACCTTTCCTGAATGTTTCATCACAATCTTCTTATACTCCGACGTTTTGGATTGCTAAAGCCCAAGGTATCCGCGCAGGTCCTACTGCCTACCTCTGAATCTTCGTTTTTTTACAAATTCCGAAATAAATAACTATTTGCTGGCTGCGAGATAACGGCCTTATCTGAGATGTAATTAACTATGCTGATTAAATTATTAACAAAGGTTTTTGGTAGTCGTAATGACCGTACACTGCGTCGTATGCGTAAAGTTGTTGATGTGATCAACCGCATGGAGCCAGAGTTTGAAAAATTGTCTGATGACGAATTGAAGGGTAAAACAGCCGAATTTCGTGCCCGTTTGGAAAAGGGGGAATCGCTGCAAAATTTGTTACCTGAAGCATTTGCAACAGTACGTGAAGCAAGTAAGCGCGTATTTGCTATGCGTCATTTCGACGTTCAGTTACTGGGGGGAATGGTTCTAAATGAACGTTGTATTGCTGAAATGCGTACTGGTGAAGGTAAAACATTGACAGCGACTTTGCCGGCTTATTTGAATGCATTAACTGGGCGTGGTGTTCACGTAGTCACAGTGAATGATTATCTGGCACAACGCGACGCTGAAAATAACCGCCCATTGTTTGAATTTCTGGGATTGAGTGTTGGTATTAACCTGCCAGGTATGCCGGCTCCCGTTAAACGCCAGGCATATGCCGCAGATATTACCTATGGTACTAACAACGAATATGGCTTTGACTATCTTCGTGACAACATGGCATTTAGTCCTGAAGAGCGTGTTCAGCGCAAACTACATTATGCGCTAGTGGATGAAGTTGACTCCATTCTGATTGACGAAGCGCGGACGCCATTGATTATCTCTGGTCCCGCTGAAGATAGTTCTGAACTTTATATCAAAGTTAATAAGTTGATCCCTAAATTGATTCGTCAGGAAAAAGACGACTCAGAGACTTTCCAGGGAGAAGGCCACTTTTCTGTCGACGAAAAGTCCCGTCAGGTTAACTTGACGGAACGTGGTTTGGTTTTAATTGAGCAATTGCTGGCGGAAGCCAAATTGATGGAAGAGGGTGAATCCCTATATTCACCAACCAATATCATGTTAATGCACCATGTTACGGCTGCGTTACGTGCTCATGCGCTGTTTACCCGTGATGTTGATTATATTGTGAAAGATGGTGAAGTCATTATTGTTGATGAGCATACTGGTCGTACCATGCAGGGGCGTCGCTGGTCTGATGGATTGCATCAGGCTGTTGAAGCTAAGGAAGGAGTAGAAATTCAGAATGAAAACCAAACCTTGGCTTCTATCACTTTCCAAAACTACTTCCGGTTGTATGAAAAACTGGCGGGTATGACTGGTACAGCAGATACCGAAGCATTTGAGTTTAGCTCTATTTATAAGCTCGATACCATTGTGGTGCCGACAAACCGCCCAATGATCCGTAATGATTTGCCGGATTTGGTTTATATGACCGAAGCTGAAAAAATTGAAGCTATCATTGAAGATATCCGCGAACGTACCGATAAAGGGCAGCCTATATTGGTGGGAACTATTTCTATTGAAAAATCTGAACTGGTTTCCCGTGAACTGACTAAAGCGGGTATCGAGCACAACGTACTTAACGCCAAATTTCATGCAATGGAAGCAGATATTATTGCTCAGGCTGGTCAAGTAAGCGCGGTAACCATTGCGACTAACATGGCTGGTCGTGGTACGGATATTGTGCTAGGAGGTAGTTGGCAGGCAGAAATTGCTAAATTGGTAGAGCCAACAGAAGCTCAGATTGAAGGGATTAAAGTTGCATGGCAGGAACGTCATGATAGGGTTCTGGCCGCAGGTGGTTTGCATATTATCGGTACGGAACGTCATGAATCTCGTCGTATTGATAATCAGTTACGTGGGCGCTCTGGTCGTCAAGGGGATGCGGGATCGTCCCGTTTCTATTTATCAATGGAAGACTCGCTGATGCGTATTTTTGCCTCTGATCGTGTCACAGGCATGATGCGTAAATTGGGTATGAAACCGGGTGAGGCGATTGAACATCCGTGGGTGACTAAAGCCATTGCCAATGCTCAACGTAAAGTAGAGAGCCGTAACTTCGATATACGTAAGCAATTGCTAGAGTACGATGATGTTGCTAACGATCAGCGCCGCGCTATTTATGCTCAGCGTAACGATTTGCTGGATGTGAGAGATGTTAGTGAAACCATTGGTAGCATTCGTGAAGATGTATTTAAAGCAACCATTGATGCTTATATTCCCCCTCAATCTCTAGAGGAGATGTGGGATGTGGAAGGTTTGCAGCAACGTTTAGCGGCTGATTTCGATTTAGAGCTGCCGATCAAAGAGTGGTTGGACAAAGAGCCTGAACTACATGAAGAGACGTTGCGTGAGCGTATTCTTGAACAGGCTGTTGAAGTTTATAAACGTAAAGAAGAGGTTGTCGGCGTTGAAATGATGCGTAACTTCGAAAAAGGTATCATGTTGCAGACTCTGGATATGTTGTGGAAAGAGCATCTGGCAGCAATGGATTACCTACGCCAGGGTATCCATCTACGTGGTTATGCTCAGAAAGATCCAAAACAGGAATATAAACGTGAATCTTTCGCTATGTTTGCCAACATGTTGGAATCGCTGAAATACGAAGTGATTAGTACATTGAGCAAAGTTCAAGTGAGATTGCCGGAAGAAGTCGAGGCATTAGAGCAACAGCGCCGGGCAGAAGCTGAACGCTTGGCAAGACAACAGCAATTAAGCCATGAAGTTGAAAAAGGCGCATTGATGTCTACAACAGAAGCTCAGATTGCTAGTGGAGCTCGTAAAGTGGGCCGTAATGATCCTTGTCCTTGTGGATCGGGTAAAAAATATAAACATTGTCACGGGCGCTTGCAGTAATGATAAAAAGGCGGGAAACCGCCTTTTTACTGTTAGTTTTAATGGATATAACTTTTGGTTGTAAGCAATCAAAAAGAATAGATGAAGAAGTAAGAGTAATATGAAAAAGAAACATCTGCATATAGCCGCTGGTATTATTAGAAATGCGCAACATGAAATTTTTATTACTCAGCGTCATGCTGATGCTCATATGGGTGGTTTCTGGGAATTCCCAGGCGGGAAAGTTGAGAAAGAGGAAACGCCTGAACAGGCTTTACTACGTGAGTTACAGGAAGAGATTGGTATTGCCGTTACTCATTATGAGCTGGTAAAAACGGTTGAACATGATTTTCCTGACAGGTTGATTACCCTGTATTTCTTCTTGGTGGATGGATGGGAAAACGAACCTTTTGGTAAAGAAGGGCAGCTTTCTCGGTGGGTATTACAGAAAGATTTAATTGCTGATGAATTCCCGCCAGCTAATCGCAGCATTGTTGCATTACTTACCGCTTGAGTTGTCAATAGCCGCATTATAATAACGCGGCTATTTCTTATTGCTCAGGTTGTTCACTCCAATCGTCGCTATCGGAGTTTTCACTTTGGCTTGGTATCCGTTTCTCTTCACTTGCCCACTCGCCTAAGTCAATTAATTGACAGCGCTTACTACAAAATGGGCGGTGTGGGCTTATTTCTCCCCAAACCACGGTCTTACTGCATGTTGGACATTCAATGGTTAATAATTCAGACATAATAATTTTCCTGATAATTAGTTCGTAATATTAGCAGCATGCCAATTCAAATGGTAAATGAGCAGGCACGAAGCCTTTTTCACTATCCAATGGTAAAAAACGGATAGCAAACCGGGTCTTATGACCAGAAATTTGAGGAAACAGTAAAGGTTTTAGTGGTAAACGTAACCTCAGTAAATCTGCGCCTTCTGCTGTGTTCTGATGAAAACCGTTTTTACTGATTTCTGAACGGAAAATAGCAGATTGACGGATGAGTTCTAAAATACTTTCCAGGGCTTGTTGGAGAGGCAGCAAACTATCAATCCAGAATGCAACCATTTTATCTCTTTCTGATTGTGGTAAGTGAAGCCATAAATGTAGGGTGGGTAGATCAAAACCACAGCATCCACTTGGAATACTGAGACGCTGGCGCACCATACTGATAATTTTATCTTCTTTCAGGGATTGTCCTAACCGTGGTGCTTTACTTAATGCGATAGCTCGCTCTTTCAATTTTAATCTGAAACTATTGACAATATTAATATCAACATCGGGTATTTCAGCCCATTGTTTTAATTTGGCCTGTTGGCGTTCTAATTCTTTTAGCAATTCTGAACGTACTTCCCCCCGTTCTAGCACTTCAAGTAGCTCAGTCACTGTGCGGAAAAAGGCGAGGCTGCTTGCTAGTGAGTTTAAATGGCGTTGACTGGTGAGTTGTTGCAGAGAAGATTCAATTCTCAACCATGCTCGCATTTTTTCATTCAGTGGGTGTTCAAAAATGATTGTAGAAGTTGTGTCACTCATCATGATTATCCTGTCTGGCTGAACCAGCTAATCTTAAATATTGTTGATGTAGTTCGGCAACACGAGGAGCAATTGCCTGTACATTATCATGATTTGAGATAATGTCATCGGCATAAGCCAGCCTCTCGCTACGGGATACTTGGGCAGCCAAAATATTTTCAACCTGTTGGTTGCTAATACCATCACGAGTGGCTACCCGGCGGATTTGTAATTCAGGTGAAACGTCAACGACTAGAATCCGATCTGCCAGATGTCCCAAATTATTTTCGACTAATAATGGAATAACCCAAATAACATAAGGTGCAGTTATCTGTTTTAATTGTCGCTGGGTTTCTTGATGTATTAGAGGGTGAAGAAGTTGATTAACCCACTGTTTCTCTTGTTTGTTTGTGAATATTTTCTGGCGTAACAGTGCTCGGTTAAGGCTGCCATCGGGTGTCAATATGTCATGACCAAAGTGTTCTGTTATGGCTTGTAGAGCCGGCGTTCCAGGAGCAACGACTTCTCTGGCAATAATATCTGCATCGACAAGAGGAACACCAAGAGCTGCAAAAGCATTGGCGATTGTGGTTTTACCGCTGCCAATCCCACCTGTGAGTGCAATAATATAAGTCATCCTATCCCTTAATATTACTTGATACTATTTTAGGATTGTAACCGAAAGGAGGCAGATGACCTAGAGACAAAGCTATGGAATTATTTTTACTTTAGGTAAGTATCGTACCTAGCTGAAAAATGGGTAAATACATTGCGAGCAATAGTGTACCGACAATGATCGCTATTATGACTATAAGTATTGGTTCTAGTAACTGGGTCATATTATCAGAAATTTCCAATGCTTGTTGTTGGTACCAGTTAGCGAGATTTCCTAATAATAGTTCCAGATTGCCAGATTCTTCGCCAACACTGACAAACTGTTGACACAGAGCAGGAAAACAAGATTGTTGTTTCAGTGTTTCGCTCATTGGTATCCCTTGATTAATTTGAGCTCGTAAGAATTTAGTCGCTTGCAGAAATACCGGATGATTTATTGATGCAATAGCACTATCTAACCCTGCGGTGAGTGTCAGGCCGGCTTTTTGTGTCATAAACAGGATATGGAAAAGTTGCCCTAATTGCTGGCAACTAATTAATTTTGCAATAACGGGTAAACGTAACATTAGATTTTTTTCACGAGTGATCCATATTGTATGACGTTGACGTAATTGTAGGTAAAATAGAAGCAATATAATTAATCCAATAACACCATAGCTACCATACTGAATTAGCCAGTTGGAAGTTATTAATAAACTGCGGGTAAGCAGGGGAAGTTGTGCATCAAATGAATGATAAATATGTTCAAATTCGGGTAAAACAAAAACAAGCATTAATAAAATAATGATGCCGGCAACGACGGTAATAATCAGAGGGTAACGCAATGCTTTTGCTATTTTCTTCTGTAATTTATCTTGTTGCTCCTGTTGTTTAACCAATAATTGACAGCAGACTTCTAATTGCCCGGTTAATTCTCCAACAGTAATAAGTTGACAAAATAAAGGCGGAAATAGAAATGGATAATTTTTTAATGAGGAGGAAAATGACTCTCCACGGGTAATTTTTTTGCTAATATCTAATAATACACAGTGCCATAGTGAGTGATCACATTCGCGAATAAGAATATTGAGACAATTTAGCAATGGCATTCCTGATGATAATAGTGTTGCCAATTGACGAATAAAATTCAGACGATAGGCAATTTGTTGTTGATGATAAAATATCAATTTTTCACATTTTATATTATAAGGTTGCAACCCAGAATGAATAAGCTGCTGATATAAATCTTTCCGGCTATCACATAGTGATTTCCCTTTTGATATTTCGCCTTTGTTGTTCACTGCTTGCCAATTATAAAGATAATGAATTTTCATTATTACTCCTGACCAGTGACTTGATAAACTTCTTCTAATGTAGTGATACCTTGTTCCACTAATAAAATACCAGATGAAAGTAAAGTCTCTTTTCTTTGAGATGTAATGGTTTTTTGTGTATTTTGAGAGTTCTGTTCTGATAATATTTGTTGAATATCATCCGTTATTTCTAAAAACTCATAGATAGCTGTTCGACCATAATAACCGGAAAAACAGTGTTCACAGCCAACGGCCAGCCATTGCTTAATAAATAGAGAATTATTTTCAGTATTAATAATGGTTTCTTCTGTTTGTTGTTTACGACAATGAAGACATAATTTTCTAACAAGCCGTTGGGCGATAATTAATTTGATACAAGAAGCCGCCATATAACCTGAAATACCCAAATTTTGTAGGCGGGATAATGTATCTATGGTTGAATTAGTATGCAATGTAGAAAGGACCAGATGACCTGTTTGTGCCGCTTTTACTGAAATTTCCGCTGTTTCGCTATCACGTATTTCTCCCACCATAATGACATCAGGATCTTGGCGTAACAGTGCCCGTAATACTTTGGCAAAATTGAGGTCGATTTTGCTGTTAGTTTGTGTCTGGTTAACGCCGTTCAGTGGGATTTCTACTGGGTCTTCTACACTGCAAATATTCTTTTTATTCTGATTCAGATGTTGTAAACAGCTATATAAAGTCACGGTTTTTCCGCTACCTGTCGGGCCAGTGACTAAAATCATTCCTTGTGGTAATGCGAGTTTTTGTCGAAGCTGATTTAATAATGGATTAGGAATACCTAGTTGATCTAACGACAATTGTTGCATTGTATTTAATATCCTCAGTACAACTTTCTCTCCATGTATTGTCGGCAAAGTTGCCATACGGATAGCATAATTGTGTCGGGTGTCAGACCAATCAAATTGTCCATCTTGAGGTAGCCGTTTTTCAGCAATATTCAATTTGGCCATTATTTTAAGGCGTGCGGCAATGCTTGCGCTCATTTGAGAAGATGGCGAAGACAAGGGGTGTAATGCGCCATCAACCCGGATACGAATACGATAACCTTGTTGGAATGGTTCAAAATGAATATCGGATGCGCGTCGTTGAATTGCAGTTAATAAAGTTTGATTAATAAGTTGAATAACGGGCGCATCATTTTCATCTGTATTGGTATCAACTATAAGTGGTAATAACGCGGATTCTTCCTCTGGTACACGACTCAGCGAAGTATTTTGATGTAATATTGATTCTATCCTTGCCAGTGGCCAAATTTCCACATTAACGATACTCCCAGAAATAAAGCGTAATGCTGATAATAAATCATCATTAGGCAATTCGCTGCTGGCGATTGTTATCGTATTATCATCTTTTTTTATTACAACAGATTGGTGGCGTTGACAAATATCATGGATTTCTCTTTCCATCAATGTGTTTTCTGCTGTTGAAAGTGAGTTCATCGTTGCTTCCTGTATAAATATATATTGATATAACCGTTATCTTTCAAGTTGCCTCTTTGTTGGCTGCATTCACTCACCCCGGTCACATCGTTATCTATGCTTCCGGGGATTCGCTCCCTTGCCGTCGCGATGCATCTTGAAATCCATAGGGTATAAGAGTAATGAATTAAAATTCAAATAGTTCCTGACAACGGCTCTTTAATGAATTGTTTGCTGATTCACATTTAATATTCCATTTAATTAAACCTGTTTGTGTATTTAGTATCGGCTTTAATATAACACTGAGGTTTTTAAGACTCTGTTTCCCGTTAATGGTAACTTCCCCATTTTTAACTGAAATGTTTTCGATATATCTGCTGTTATGTTCTTTGGGGATTGACATTGCTCCTGCATTGCAACCATTAAAATCTTCAATTTCAAAACCGCAAAGTTCTATACCTGATTTATAAGGTACAATATTTTGTAGTATATCTGTTAAAGCGGCTTTCTGGATATACCCTTGATAACTGGGAATGCCAATAGCACTTAAGATGGAAATGATAGCAATAGCAACCATAATCTCCATTAAAGTAAATCCTTGTTGTCGCATATTTTTTCTCCGTGTTGTGGTATTGCGATATATACCCATTACCATCGGGTATAGAGAATGAAGGAAAGAGAAAAAAATAAAACAGGATATATGGAGGTTATGGAATTGACTCGAAAAAATATTTTTGGATTGCAAGGTTTGCAAAAATATTTACGGTGGTGTTCGCAAATTTTCTAGCTACCAATTGCTGATTTACACCACCATCAATATTATTATTGCTAATTACTGAAAGCGCATGGAGAGATCTAATGCTTTAATATGTTTAGTGAGCGCTCCAACAGAAATAAAGTCGATGCCTGTTTCAGCATAGCTGCGTAGAGTATCCAGGGTGATATTACCGGATACTTCTAAAGCGACTTTACCTGATGTGATAGCGACGGCTTCTTTCATCATTGGAATAGTAAAATTATCTAGCATAATAATATCAACATGAGCTTTTAGTGCCAGAATGAGTTCATCTAGAGTTTCTACTTCGATTTCAACAGGGATGCCAGGATGAGAATAACGAGCTTTATCTACTGCCTGTTTAATAGAGCCATTGGCAATAATATGGTTTTCTTTGATCAGGAAAGCGTCGAATAATCCAAGGCGGTGATTATTACCACCTCCGCAAAGTACAGCATATTTTAGGGCTGTGCGTAATCCTGGTAAAGTTTTGCGGGTATCAAGTAACTGAGTTTTTAAGCCGGCAAGACGGTGAACATAATGACTGGTTTCCGTTGCGACACCAGAGAGAGTCTGAATAAAGTTAAGAGCGGTGCGTTCACCAGTTAATAATATCTGTGCTGGGCCTCGTAATATGCAAAGTTTTTGGTTGGCTGTAATTGTATCACTATCTTTGACTAACCATTCAATGGAGATTTGGTCGCCTAATTGAGTAAAGACTTCATTCAGCCATTGTTGTCCACAGAAAATGCCATCTTCCCGAGTGATAATGACTGCGGTGGCTTGTTTATCTGCGGGAATTAATTGGCCGGTAATATCAGCAGTGAAATTTGTATTTCCGCCCAGATCTTCTTTTAGTGCTAGGGTTACGCTGGCAGGAATGTCGTTCTGCAAGTGCTCCATAAGAACGGCACGGCGCTGATCTGTATTGTAATTTTGTTTTGTCATTAAAAAGCTCCAGAGGTGATAACAATATTGATGGTTTGAACATGCTACCCTGTTGCGTAGTGAACAACTACTATCTTGGTTTTGTTATCTAGATTTAGTACGAGCTTTGTTGTATTGACACAATGATTTATACCCAATGGATTTCAAGATGCATCGCGACGGCAAGGGAGCGAATCCCCGGGAGCATAGATAACTATGTGACTGGGGTGAGTGAATGCAGCCAACAAAGAGGCAACTTGAAAGATAACGGGTATACAGGCAGACCCGGATGTAAAAGGGCATATCACTGGTTAAAGTGACGTTGCTTCGGAAAGAAAAATTGATCTGGGGCTTTATTTCGATTGGACACATTACCAGCAATTGTTGCAGGAGCAGAAAGAATGACTCTCTTTATACTGTTGTTAGTGTTGGCATGGGAACGGGTTTTTAAAATGGGTGACCATTGGCAATTGGAGCACCGTCTTGAGCCATTGTTTACCAATTTGAAGTCTTTTTCGTTATGGAAAAGCCTTTTAATGACGTTAGTAGTCATGATGATTACATGGACGTTGATTGAAATATTAAATGATTTTATGTTCGGTATTTTTGAACTGGTTTTATGGGTATTCATTTGTTTGCTGTGCATCGGGGCAGGGCGCTTACGGCATGATTATCGTGAATATTTTCGTACTGTTCATCAGGATAACAGGGAACAACAAAGAGAATATCTTACGCGTCTCGCAATTATTCATGGTTTACCTTCTGATGCCAGCAAAGAGAATATGTTGCGAGAGATACAAAATGCGTTGCTATGGATAAATTTTCGCTATTATCTGGCGCCGATTTTTTGGTTGATTGTGGCGGGTGAATTAGGGCCGGTTGCTTTAATGGGATATTGTTTCTTAAGAGCTTATCAGGGATGGTTGGCACAATATGGTACGCCGGTTCAGCGAGCTCAATCTGGCGTTGATGGCTTGTTGCATTGGTTGGATTGGATTCCCGTTCGTCTGGCTGGCGTTACTTATGCTTTATTAGGGCATGGTGAACGAGCTTTACCGGCGTGGGTTGCTTCTCTTAGTGATTTAAGAACCTCACAATATAAAGTGCTCTGTCAGCTTGCTCAGTTTTCATTAAGTCGCGAACCTCATCTTGATTCAATTCAAACGCCTATTGCAGCAGTGATATTGGCGAAAAAAGTGACTTTCTCTATCATCGTTGTTGTTGCCTTACTGACAATTTATGGGGCATTGGTTTGATTCGTTGGCTTAATGACTCTGATTGGTTCGGGTTTTATTCATCCCTTTAGCTATTAGAGCCGGTTTATGCAGCGCCGACTGGCGCTGCAACAATCGCAATAACTAAGCAGAAGGTTCGATGAAATTAACATCCGACCAGACTGAAATAACAGCGACAGCCTGGGCTAGTCCTCCGGCGCCATCCGCCTTCATCAGAATGGGTACAACGGATACTTGCGTTGATGCCGTATAGCTATCGTCCCCTCGCTTAACGTATCTCGCGTTTTCTCCTGAACCTCGGTGCCCGGTACTGAGTGATAAGGGGTTATTGGCAGAATCGAAGAACGCAAAGGCGACCTGATCTATTGACGAGGCCAGCGCATTCGGTTTACCCGGCACAAATGGCCCATCAATTCGGTAGAGTAGGCGTGAATGTTGAAAGACCTCGTCATCGCCGGAACAGGTGCTGTTTATCCCTATTTGCCTGGCTGATTCCAGTGGATCTCCCGCTTTTTTACCGGCTCTCTTCACTGTTCCCCAATTCACCGATGGCGGGGTAAGGACAACGGCACAGGTGGACGGCTTTTTAACGGATGAGAGGATGACGGTGGTCCACAGGGGTTTCAGCATGCCGTTAGGCCCCGATATTGCCGCTGGAGTCCAGCCGATCGAGCCCACTGACAAATGACTTCCCCCCGGTTTTGCATTGAAATTGCCGTCACTGTCCGGGTAAATCGCCCCGGTCACCGTGCGAACGCTGATATCAACCAGACCGTTAGCATCCGGGACGCAAGGAAGGTTCACGCCGCTATTCCCGGTTGCCAGATTGGCGGTGTGGTAAGTATTGGCTGAACCATGCGTCTGGCAAGAGAGTGAAGATTGCCCGATATCGACGGTAAAGTCACCGGTTCGACCTACTCGGGTGCTACTCGGTGACGACGAAGAGAGTAATGGGCTGGCGCCCGATCCCACGGTGTAGGCCATAAACTGCGTTCCGGCAGGGACACGACAGGTTGTCGACCAATCCAGCGGGCCGCTGGTGGTATAACCCACTATTTCATCACGTGAATAATCCCGCTTATCTTTGTTGTTTGGCGCCATTGCATAACCGGTGACATTGCGAACCATATGCACCAATTCAGCCTCACAGTCCTGATAAGTCTCTGTTGCCTGGAGTGGCAAAGCGGTGAATAAAAAGAGCAGTGATACTCCCAGGCCCATAAGGGTTGGGACCGGGTTTTCGACATGACTGCCCCACAAACGTTCAGTATTTAACATCCTTCTTCTCTCCAAATTATTCATCTGTTCAAATCGCGGGTCTAACTTCCGGGGATAACCGCTCTTTTGGCTGTGTTCCGGAGGCAAACGCGAGACAGGTGATGTTTTACCGGGCGCGCAGGTCAAGCTGCCCATATGAAGGTCACGCTTATAGACATACGGCATCGGCCTGCACCAGTTGTCCGGGGGTATCGGACGACACCTGATAACGGGTGGTGCATTGTTGATTTGCCCCGTTTCCCCATTTGACTTTCACATGACCGGCGGGCGGCATGCCGCTCAGATAAACCCGGCCGTTATCGCCCACAATGCCGCCGCCGGCCTGAGCCGCGTTACCTGCTAGCGTTGCCGTGGCGCCAAAGGGCACGGGTTTGCCATGATGTGTCAAAGTCAACAGCAACTGGCTGCCTAAGCGCACCTGATAATTGGCCAGCGTCACCGCCCCTTTTGTCGGGTAAACGTTCTTACTGGTCTGGTCAATATCAACCCCGTCCGGCAGTGTGGACGGATCTAGATTGATGGTGTTTTTATGGTAGACCGATCCGCCCGGCAGGACGGCGTAGCCGCGCCAGTCGGTCTGGACGTTGCCGTTACTGACCGTCACCCCTTTTGCGCCGGGCGCGCGGACTAACACCGCTTCATCACCTAATGAGCGTGATAGCGTCATGCCGTAAGGATGGATCAGGAGGGCGCCGGAAGTTCCGTAGGTGAAATGATGGCTATTGGCGCTGTCGTTGTAACCCAGATTAACGCTGCCCTGGCTGCCCTGATAACCCAGAGACAAAGACCGGCTGTTTTGCTGGCCGCTGTGTCCCCAGCCTTGCTGGAGGTTATAATTCAGGCGGTTATCCCATAACGTGCCGCTGATGCCGGTCTGTTGAGTAGTGTGACCCTGCGAGTCGCGCGAGGCGGTATAGCGGGTGTAAACGCCCTGTAATGCCGACGATGATCCAAAAAGACTGAGCGGGATCTGCATATTCAATGACAACTGGCGGTTCTCCGGCCAGTGGCCCTCGCCTTTTATACGAGAAATGTTATAACTCAGGTTATAGCTGATCCCCATCAACATGGCGTTGTAACCCAGACTCAGATTGTTGTCGGTACGGCCATTCCAGTAATCGTTGCGCGTCCCGGAGGCATAAAGACTGCCCCAGCGTCCCAGTGTCTGACGTAGATTGACCTGCAAGGTGCTTTGACGTCGGTCAAGCGCCCACGGGACCTGATATTCATTCAGGCTGTATCCCATGCTGTTAACATCACTGAAACTGTAGTAATGCTGAGTGGAATAGCGGTAGGCGGCCAAATCAATGCCGGTCCCGGTACTGATCAAGTTCTTGGAGTATTTCACCCGATAAGATTGGCCCTGTTGCTGGTTATCCTCCTGCCCTTTAACCCCTTGTAACTGGGCGCGGGCAAACGTCGCATCCGCAGACAGAGCGCCAAAAACCCCCAGTGACACGCCCGAGCCTAATACCCCCGACTGGTAGTTGCCGGCGACCAGCCCGCCGCCGTACAGTGTGATATTGTGCGGCAGGCCATAAACCAGCGTGCCTAGCGCAAATACCGGGGAACGGCTGCCATCGGTGAGGTTACCGCCGTGATATTGACCGGTCGTCAACTCATATTTAATGCCGCCGGGTCGCTGCATCACAGGAACAGACGAAGCAGCGAGGGTGGAGACCCGGGTACTGCCATCTTCCTCTTTGATGGTGACCGTCAGGTCGCCCGCGCCCCCGGTAGTGTACAGATCGTTGAAACGAAACGGCCCCGGCGCTACCGTGGTTTGATAGACGGTATAACCATTCTGGGAGACGGTCACCTGCGCATTGGAGTTTGCCACCCCGGTTATCTCCGGGGCGAAACCGCGCTGACTGTCAGGCAACATAGCCTCCTCAGAAGCCAGTTTCATGCCGCGAAACGGGATGCTGTCAAAAATGTCCCCGCCGGTATAGGTTTCACCCGCGGTGAGCTCACTGCGTAGTGACTGGATATCACGTTGCAGGTAGGTATTACTCACCTGCCATTGGGTCTGTGCCGGCATGGAAAAACCGGCGGGCCCCTCGTTGCGTTGACGGTTGTAACTGTAAGTTTGCGTGCTGCGCAGACGCCACGGGCCCAGATTCAACCCATTGCGAAAAGAGGCGAACAGATTGCGGGAGCGTGATCCGCCGCCGACTCCCTGACCGTCATAACGCCCTTCTGAACCGTTAACGGTGTAGTTCATCAAAAAGGCCGGAATGCCGTTATCCCACAGTGACGGATCGACCATCCCGGAATGATGAGGCTGCATGGCGATCTGAGGGACACTCAGATCCAGACGTAAACGGGCGAAATCCAGAGTTGCGCGGGCCTGCGGGATCTGTTTCGTCAGATCGGTAATGAGGCTGTCGTTCGTTTTTCCCTTAAAAGCCGGTAACCCGCGAACATTGACCCCATATTCTTCTAGCTGCGCAACCGTTAATACCGGTTGAAGATGGTTGTTAATCAGCCTGAATTCAATCTCGCGGTTGTCCACCTTATTCTGATTTATGTAGACATCGACCAGATAGCGTCCCGGTGCGACATACCCCGCGGTTTCATACGCCGAGAGATCGACATGACTGCGTTCACCGTCAGCGCCCATCAGGAAAGCCGGATTAAAGTATTCCCGCGCCGAGGCGGGCAGAGCCGTTGCCGTCAGTGAACACAGCAGACATAGGTACACCGGGCGGGGCCGGAAACTGCCCGGTTGACCGGACGCACGTTGGTTACCCGCCCGCAGCGCAGACGGAAATAAAATGTTTATTGCCATAGCTCATCTCTGCTTCTAATTAAGCTTATGCTGTTAATCTTGAGGTCACTTTGCCGGTACACCGTCCGCAGATGCGGCGGGTTTATAACGGGACGTGGCGATCCTGACTGTCACCGGGAAAACGCCAGACCAGCAGGCCCGGTGTCCCGGCAGTAAACGAATGGGTTTGAAACAAATAGGTTTGTATGCCTTTCGGCGGCACCATCGTTTGGCGTGTGTGGTTATCCGCGTGTTGTGCGCCTATTTTCAGGACAGAAAAAGTCAGAAAATAGGGCGTGGGATTTTCCACCCGCAATTGCGTTCCCTGAAGGGAAAATTTCACCTGTTTAGCCACCGTGGCGTTATCCCGGGCGGGGACGCCCTGAGGACGATAAAACAGCCGAATATTCATCTGTAAGGCGACTTGCACTTGCGAATGCTGGCCGGTTTGGCGCTCAGATGCGCCTGTGTCCGGTATAGCGACGCCCGGGATAGATCGCAGCGAGACGACAAAGGCCGATTCCCGATCCTGCGGCAACTGCCCGCCAAGCTGGCGAATACGGAACAAAAATTTCCCACCGGCTTCGACCCGCTTTAACGGCGGCAGGACAACAAAAGGGGGAACTTGCCCGGTTTTGGTGTCAAAGCGACCGGTATCGGGGTCCATCGGGCTGACAAATCCCTGTACCAGATAGCCTTGTTCGGTGTGATTCGTCATGCTGAGGGTCACTCCGCCCGGGCTATCTTTAGCCACATACGATAACTGCATCGGGGAGAACGATAACCCCTGATTCTCCGCCGCCTGCGCCTTTAACAGGCCCCCTAGCAGCAGGGCGAAACAGAAGGGGTAAATCATTGATCCACCGCATGCTCGCCCATTTCCGTTACTGATTCTCTTCACTTTCCACCTCTGGAGAAAACACGGGCGAATTTAACGCGCCACTTTGGCGGTAAACAGGTTTGAAGCCCCGCCGTAATCATTAATCATCGACCAGCTCACCGATTTTTTGCCCTCCTGTCCGACATAGGTCACACAATCTTGCGGCGCTATCATGGAGGGATAGCGGTTCAGATCGAGCGCCTGTCCGTCCAGCGTCAGGCTGTCCAGCGACAGGAAATACGGGGTGGGATTGCACGCCTTTATGCCATCGGGTTGCGACTGAAAGCGAAGCTGTCCATACGCCTTTTCCGGAAACATCGGCAGGCCATGCGGTCGCCAGAAAAACTTGATCCGCATCCCCACGCTCATCGACATCTGATCCTGAACCGGCTCATCCGTTACCGGCTGAGTTGCGGGGATGGCGTTCATCTGCACATATCCAAGCGATTCCCGATCCATCGGAAAGGAAGGCCGGTTAAACGTCGGCAAAATACGCAGGCTGTTCTGACTGTTGGCCTCCAGCCTGAACAGCGGCGGTGTTACCACAAACGCCGGTGCGGCTTTCTCCTGATTTCCCGTGATTCTTACCTGCACCAGCCACGCCTGAGATGTGGTGTTGACCACCGTCAGCGTTTGCGCCCGTTCCCCCTGGCTAAAAATCACCCGGGTTTTATTCAGGCTGATACCGGCTGCCTGACAAGGTTCTGTTCCAGTCATGCCTAACCCCAGCCAGAATAGTAGCGGCGCCAGCCTGTACCGCGTTGGGCGTGCCCGACTTGTTTCCACAACGCCTCCTGAAATCGGTTACCCGAGCTACGCTCAGTGATAGTCAAATTGAAATTGAATGTGCGCGGTCAATTCACCGGGGGTCGGTACAGCCGCGCCGGATTCATGTCGCATATCCATCTGGAAGGTGATTTGACTGTCTTTGGCGGCGCTACCCAGTGATGCCAAATCCACATAATCGCCATTTTTCAGGTAGCTCCCCAGTCCGCCTCCCGGCGCTTGATAGCGCAGGCCAAATCCCACATTGCCCGCTACCGTGGAAGCCTTATCCCGAAATAACGTCGGGTAGTCTTCTGATGTGGAACCGGCTATTTTAATGGCCGGGGTACGGCCCGTGCGGGCTGATCCGGCACAACCTGACAACGCCAGCGTAATAGGTTTGCTGCTCACAGAATCAATGTGTCCCGCACTGTTTTGCACCTCGGTGAGTGGTACGGATGAAAATTTCACAGTGGAAGATGTCTGTACATTAAGCTCACAGGTTGGCTGCTCCAGCGTCAATGCTAGCGTTAGCTCTGCTGTATTGGAGCTCGCTCCCCCAGACAGGGGGGCGGTACAGAACAGACTGGCCAGGGTTGTCTGTCTGATAAGGGTCCACGGTTTTAACATTACGGTATCTCCCCCTGATAGGATGATTCTCCGCCAAGGTCATTAATTACTGTCCAGCTCACTTTGGCCGGGTAATGTGCCCCTTTGAGCGGTAAAGCCAGAGCAGAGAAGGGGGATACCATGTTCTCCTTTTGTTGCTTCGTCATCAGCTCCTGTCCGCCCACTTTCAGGGAGGTAAAAGTGATGTAATAGGGTGACGGGTTGGTGACCGTTATCCCCTCGGCTGTCGGTTTGAAATGCAGGGTGCCAAACCCTTTTTCGGCAGAAATCGGTAGCCCTTGTGGGCGGTACATCAGTTTAATCGTGTTGGCCAGAGCAATCTGTACGCCCCCGGTAATCTGCTTACCGGCGGGATTGTCGGATTCAGGACTTAACGGGATGGCCTGCGCGGTAAACCAGAACAGGGATTCTCGGTCGGCGGGTAGTGCCTGTCCGGTTTTGATGATGCGCACCTGATTCTGGCTGCCTGGTTCCATACGAAACAGAGGTGGCGTCACCACAAACGGTGCGATTTTGCTCCCCTCAGGGGTAGAACTGACCGTCACCTGCATCAGATAGACGGCCTCTTTACTGCTATTACGTAGCGAAGCGGTTGCAGCGTGGCTGTCCGCCCGGTATATAATGCGGGTGGCATTGATCCCCACCCCTTCCGCTTGTGCGGAAGAGATAGGGCAGCCTAACAGACCGGCCACCATCATCGTTGTAATCAATCTTTTCACTGAGTCACCTGAATGTGTCTGGTTTGGTGTTGCGTCAGCAAGAATTGGACTTCCTTGTCCAATTCGATTGCTATGATGCCCTTAGCACTTGATGACGTTGATTATTGATAAACTATTTGAAATGTTACTGGGGCTATTACCTCTTGGACCTCCGGTAGGTTGCTGGACTTGGAAACTAGCGCCACTTTGAATTTTTTCATGCCCTTTCCATCTGTTGGGCTGGCTGGATCGAATTCTGTGGTATCAGCGATAGTAATAGGAGTTCCCTTAGTAATGGCGTTTGCCCCGTCATACACAGCCACCCCTACGTCAGCTTTAGCATTGGCGTTGAATAGATTGTCTTTGTTCTCAAGAGTCTGTCCCAAAATTTGCACTTTAATATCTTTTTTAGGAGTGAATTTATTACCGACTCCGGTACTTCCCATTTTGTTACTACAGTTAGCTAGTTTAACCGCTAATTCTTTTTCTTTTCCTGAAGAATTAGCGGTAGAGATGTTAGTACTAACATTTGTCGGGGAGATCATTCCCATATCTAAGGCGTAAGCACCTTTAGAACCACTGATACCAGTGCCAGAGACATCAAGCTCACAAGTCGCCGCGCCTATGGTGGCCATCACGTTTACTGTAGCACCACCTGTTGAAGCATGTGCCATACCCATTCCCATGCTCAGGAGCACTGCGGCTAATACGCTGGTTTTCAAAATTTGCTTTTTCATTTCATCTATTCCTTATCTACATCTATTTACATACATTTTGCCTAAAACAACATCACGACAGATTAAACAGTCAGGCCGCCAACGCGGTGCGTTTACTAGTCATTTAGAGTTATTTTGTTTGGTTATTAACTAGATGAAATATTTATAAAAAAATATTCACTACAAGAAATGACTTGTGGCTTATATCGTTTAGTTTGAGGGCCTTAGCCCTTAGCATCAGGAAATGAATATCAAATTGATCAAAAAATAGCCTAAAAACGGTTCGTAATATTCATAATTTAAGAAATAATTTCCTTTTGAAATCAAAAAAATAAGTAATTTTTTACAAAATAATACAAAAAATCTCTTTTAAGTGATGAAATTTTCCGTATACTGCCCCGGCGGTTGAAGATAACCGAACAAAATAACTCTAAATGTTCGGTTTTTTATCCCGTGTCAGAAACTGGCTTCCACTGAAAGCGCCATCACAACCTTAAGCAACTTTTTCTTCGCGTTCCGTCTATTCCTATCATTGCCCAAAAACCAAGACTTCCAGATTCACAAAAGAAATACATTAACTATTTTTATGAATTTTTTGGTATTGAGCGAGCATATTGAGCTTTGAAAAGGCTTCCTGTGTAAACGGCACTGTTAACCTTTATGACAAAATATCGCCGTGGCGGATAAATTGCTTTGGAAGGAATAACTACTTTTTTCTTTTTCTATCAATAAATTAATGACAGTTTTCAATGATTATCGCTATGATTTATCGATTACCCTGAATCATATTCTGTCTATTTAGTGATAAAAAATTATTGTCATACGATAACTTTTAAAGTACTTTAACGACAGTTTAGTTGAACATGTATATGGAATGACACAATGTGTGATAAACAGGAGTTTGTAACTAATCCCAGAATCAAGCTACTTAGCTTTCTGGCTATTATTATTGCTGCTGTTATGGCAATTGGTGATATAGGGTTCCATATTGCGTCTTGGTCGTTATGGCATGATACCACTCGTCAAGCTGTTCTTCAGGCATATAGTGATCTGATGCCTGCATTAATTGCAAAAGGATTTAAGCAGTCTTTATTAAGTGAGGTACTTTATATCTTACTGGATACGATACCTCGAATCATATCAACCGCTTCTTATGTATTAATCGGAATTTTGTTTTTCCGGTTTGCTAAAGGTGAAATATGGAGTGATCGTAATATTTCCGCTTCATTTATTATTGGTTTCCTGATGATTCTGGAGCAACTGCTTTACCCTGTGATTAATACATTACAAGGGATGGCGTTATCTGTGGATTTAGGAAAAGGACAACGGGTATTTAGTTTCTCGCTTGGTGTTAATTCAGAATCTCTGTTTATTATTATGTTTGGTGTATTCCTTCTGATATTTAGCTTAATTATGCGTGAATCTAAGAAGATAAGTGATGAGCAACGTTATTTTATCTGAGAATCATCATGAGTATTATAATAAGACTGGATGTGATCTTAGCGAAAAGGAAAGTAAAGTCTAAAGAATTAGCCGCCATTATTGGCATTACTGAGCAAAATTTATCATTGCTGAAAAATGGCAAAATAAAAGGTATCCGTATCGAGACGCTGGAAAAAATTTGTAAACATTTACAGTGTCAGCCTGGAGATATATTGGAATATGTGGAAGATGGAGAGGATAGCCGTTAATACAAAAAATAAAGTCACTGTATGTCTTTTGGTATCTTATAAGATGGAACTTTATATTCATTAGCCAGTTTTAAATACATGAAAATATTAACTATTTCATGTTTTTTATCTAGCCTGTTACTCTTCGGTGTTAATGGAACGCCAATAAAGCAGGTTTTTCCTTGCGATAAGAATATATATTTCTCTCTGGGGGGATATTGTTCTGATATTCCGTGGAATGCCAGAAAGATAAAATGCATATGTAGATATTACTTACTCGATCATAAAAAATAATCTCTCTTTTTATATGGTTTTTATTTAAGTTAAATTTTTATAATATATACAGCAATTTAAGGATATTAGGAATGAATAAATTTCTCATTGCTTTGTTATCAATATTTATGGTTACAGGATGTTCCATACCACAATTAAGTGATGCTTATGTTTCAACCTGTGGTTATCTTGAATGTAATGTCAAAGATATAATTTCGGGTGAAGAAGTTAAAGTCAATACCACGCATTCTGTGCCTGATTTTGATAAAAACACATCAATCCAAGACAGACAAATTATACAATCTGGTGGAAGGCCATCTTTTGAGAAAGATAGTTACCGTATTAGTGGGACTTTTAAATTCTAATTTAATTTCCCTGATTATTTTCTTTAGTTTTATTTGAGGCATTTTTTATGAATTCCATAAAAAAAATCACTATTATTCCTTTAATTATATTGTTTACTTTATTAACTGGTTGTACATCGTGGGAAAAACCGGGCGCAACTAAGTATGAAAGGGATAGGGATTATACTGAATGTAAGGCATTTGGTTATTCTCAATTACCATCAGACTGGACCAGCGAAATTGTTCATTCTTTCGAGACAAAACATTTTTCCTGTAAAGATAAAGACAAAAAAGAAGATAAATCCTGTAATCATTACGTTACTGTGCCAAAAACTGAAGTTAAGCGTTGGGATAAAAATGAATCGTCAAGGAGTTGGATAATTTCATCCTGTATGTATAGAAAAGGGTGGTATGAAAAGACGCGCTATTGGTTTTAATGATAGTACATTTTTCCCATCAGCAAGAGTTATGTGGAACTGTTGCTGGTGGTTCCTCACATATTTGCCATTATTCCTTTCTGATCACCAGTTTTAGCCCCTCAGTTTTATTGATTTGAGCTACATTTATAACCTGATGGTATGCAATTGTGTTTAAAATCAACAAGTGATGATTTGGTCGCTATATTTTTTTAATAAAGATTCAATTCTTTTATTGCTGTAACGATTCACTATACTCATTTATACGTTTAAAAAGGTTAGGTTAAGATATTATCTTAGGATATTTATTAACCTATTGGTTATCAACTTTTGCTAATTTTTAAAAAAAATTGTTAAAATTTGCAGGTTTTTATGATTTAGCACAAGGTCTTTATGGACAGTTGGTGAATACTTTGTTACTTTTATGGCCCAGTAGTTTAAATTGGTATTACCAATTGACTTCGGCAAAGACCGAAATAATGTTTATTCATATAACCTACCTTAAGTAGGCATTATTGATACAGGCTGCTTAAACACTGCCTAGGTTCGAAACGACAAACAAAATAGCCTAATGAGATAGGTTCTAACTGGCTTGGTTTTAACTGACTTATAGTAAATATGGCTTATAGCAAAATCCGCCAACCAAAATTATCAGATGTTATTGAGCAACGTCTCGAACATCTCATCCTTGAAGGATCTGTGCGTCCAGGGGAGAAGTTGCCGCCTGAACGTGAGTTGGCGAAACAGTTTGATGTGTCACGCCCTTCACTGCGTGAAGCCATTCAGCGGTTAGAAGCTAAAGGTTTTCTTTTTCGCCGTCAGGGTGGGGGGACGTTTGTTCAGAGTAACCTCTGGCAAAGTTTCAGTGATCCACTGGCACAACTACTGGCTGGTCACCCAGAATCTCAATTTGACCTCCTCGAAACCCGCCATGCTTTGGAAGGTGTTGCTGCCTATTACGCGGCCCTGCGTGGAACTGACGAAGATTTTGAACGCATTCGTGAATATCACCTTGTTATTCAACAAGCTCAGGAAAGAGGGGATGTCAATGCTGAATCCGAGGCTGTTTTGCAATATCAGCTTGTCGTTGCCGAAGCTGCGCATAATGTGGTTCTCCTTCATTTATTACGCTGTATGGCGCCTATGCTGGAACACAATATCCGGCAGAATTTTGAGTTTTTGTATACCCGCCGAGAAATGCTGATGGCCGTCAGCGATCATCGGTCGAAGATTTTTGAAGCGATAATGGCGAGGCAACCAGAGAAAGCCCGTGAGGCATCCCATCGCCATTTAGCTTTTATTGAAGATGTCTTATTAGATCTCAGTCGCGAGCATACTCGTCGCGAGCGATCATTACGACGTCTTCAACAGCATCAGGAATAAAATTAGCTGTGTAGATCTTGAAGTTTGCTGCGTCTGCACAGCTAAGTTGAGTCCCTTTACTGAGGGCGCTAGCGGCAACAACAGTGAGGGCCTATCTTCCAGTCATGACCGGCTGAACGTCAAAGGGTATGACGGGAAGGTAGGCTCCAAAACAATCATTAGAAACAGATAACAGATAAGGAATACACCATGTCAGACATTTTGAAAAATGACGTGGATCCGATCGAAACTCGCGACTGGTTACAGGCGATCGAATCGGTCATCCGTGAAGAGGGTGTTGATCGTGCCCAGTTCTTGATTGATCAGGTACTGAATGAAGCACGTAAAGGTGGCGTGAATGTTGCGGCAGGTGCTGCGAACCGCGATTACATCAATACCATTGCTGTTGAGGATGAGCCTGCTTACCCTGGCAACCTGGATTTGGAGCGCCGTATTCGCTCTGCTATTCGTTGGAATGCTGTGATGACCGTGTTGCGGGCATCCAAAAAAGATTTGGAATTAGGCGGTCACATGGCTTCATTCCAATCTTCAGCAACCATGTATGAAGTTTGTTTCAACCATTTCTTCCGTGCCCGTAATGAAAATGACGGCGGTGACTTGGTTTATTTCCAAGGTCACATTTCTCCAGGTGTCTACGCTCGTGCTTTCCTTGAAGGCCGTTTAACTGAAGAGCAGATGAATAATTTCCGTCAGGAAATTCATGGCAACGGTCTCTCTTCTTATCCGCATCCAAAATTGATGCCTGAATTCTGGCAGTTCCCAACTGTTTCAATGGGGTTGGGGCCAATTGGTGCGATTTATCAGGCTAAGTTCCTGAAATATCTGGAACACCGTGGTCTGAAAGATACATCCAAGCAGACCGTTTATGCCTTCCTGGGCGACGGTGAAATGGATGAGCCAGAATCTAAAGGGGCGATCACTATCGCAACCCGTGAAAAACTGGATAACTTGGTATTTGTCATCAACTGTAACCTGCAACGTCTGGATGGCCCAGTTACAGGCAATGGCAAAATCGTTAATGAGCTGGAAGGCATTTTTGATGGCGCCGGCTGGCAGGTGATTAAAGTGCTTTGGGGCGAGCGTTGGGATGAACTGCTGCGTAAAGATACCAGCGGTAAATTGATCCAAGTGATGAACGAAACGCTGGATGGTGATTACCAGACGTTCAAATCCAAAGATGGCGCTTATGTGCGTAAGCATTTCTTTGGTCGTTACCCAGAGACCGCTGAATTAGTCAAAGATATGACTGATGACCAAATTTGGGCGTTGAACCGTGGTGGTCATGATCCGAAGAAAGTCTTTGCCGCGTTGAAAAAAGCGCAGGAAACTACCGGCAAACCAACGGTTATCCTGGCTCAGACTATCAAGGGTTACGGTATGGGTGATACCGCTGAAGGTAAAAACATCGCTCATCAGGTTAAGAAGATGAATATGGAAGGCGTTCGCCATTTCCGTGATCGTTTCAATGTATCTGTGGCTGATGATCAACTCGAAAACCTGCCGTATGTGACTTTTGATAAAGACTCTGAAGAGTACAAATATTTGCATGAACGTCGTGCAGCGTTGGGTGGCTATTTGCCAAGCCGTCGTACTCATTTTGAAGAGAAGCTGGAACTGCCAACGCTGGAAGATTTTGGTCCATTGCTGGAAGAGCAAAACAAAGAAATTTCTACCACTATCGCTTTCGTTCGTGCCTTGAATGTGATGTTGAAGAACAAGTCAATCAAAGATCGTCTGGTTCCAATCATTGCTGATGAAGCGCGTACTTTTGGTATGGAAGGTCTGTTCCGTCAGATCGGCATCTACAGCCCTAACGGCCAGCAGTATACTCCGCAGGACCGTGAGCAGGTTGCTTACTATAAAGAAGATGCTAAGGGCCAGATTCTGCAAGAAGGTATCAATGAACTGGGCGCCGGTTCATCATGGCTGGCGGCGGCAACGTCTTACAGTACCAATAACCTGCCAATGATTCCGTTCTACATCTACTACTCTATGTTCGGGTTCCAACGTATTGGCGACCTGTGCTGGGCGGCAGGCGACCAACAGGCGCGTGGTTTCCTGATTGGTGGTACTTCTGGTCGTACAACCCTGAATGGCGAAGGCTTGCAACACGAAGATGGGCACAGCCACATTCAGTCTCTGACTATCCCTAACTGCATCTCTTACGATCCGGCATTTGCTTATGAAGTTGCTGTGATTATGCATGATGGTTTGGAGCGTATGTATGGTGAGAAACAAGAGAACATTTACTACTACATCACTACGCTGAACGAAAACTACCACATGCCGGCGATGCCAAAAGGTGCAGAAGAAGGTATTCGTAAAGGTATCTACAAGCTGGAAAGCTTGGCAGGCAGCAAAGGTAAAGTTCAGCTATTAGGTTCTGGTTCTATTCTGCGTCATGTTCGTGAAGCGGCACAGATTCTGGCTAACGATTATGGTGTGGGTTCTGATGTGTACAGCGTGACGTCATTCACGGAACTGGCTCGTGATGGTCAGGATTGTGAACGTTGGAACATGCTGCACCCAACAGAAACGCCACGTGTACCTTATGTTGCTCAGATCATGAATGAAGCACCGGCAGTGGCTTCTACTGATTATATGAAGCTGTTCGCAGAACAAATTCGTAATTTCATCCCTGCAAGCGAATTCCGCGTATTGGGCACTGACGGTTTCGGTCGTTCCGATAGCCGTGAAAACCTGCGTCATCACTTTGAAGTTGATGCTTCTTACGTGGTAGTTGCTGCTTTGGGTGAGTTGGCTAAGCGCGGCGAAATCGACGTGAATGTTGTGGAAGAAGCAATCAAGAAATACAACATTAACCCAGAAAAAGTTAACCCGCGTCTGGCATAAGAGGTAAAGAATCAATGGCTATCGAAATTAAGGTACCGGATATCGGTGCGGATGAAGTTGAAGTCACCGAAATCATGGTGAAAGTTGGCGATACAGTGGAAGCTGAGCAATCGCTGATCACCGTGGAAGGTGATAAGGCTTCTATGGAAGTTCCATCCCCACAGGCGGGTGTTGTTAAAGAGATCATCATTGCGGTTGGCGATAAAGTTGAAACCGACAAACTGATTATGATTTTTGATTCCGCGAAAGGTGCGGTAGAAGCTGCGCCAGCGGAAGAGCCAGCAGCGATAGCATTGTCTTCGCGTATGGCAGAGCCAGAACCAGTAGCTTCTGCGGCTATGGATGTTCATGTACCGGATATCGGTGGTGATGAAGTTGAAGTTACCGAAGTGATGGTTAAAAAAGGCGATACGGTTACAGCGGAACAGTCGCTGATCACCGTAGAAGGCGATAAAGCCTCTATGGAAGTACCGGCGCCATTCGCAGGTATCGTTAAAGAGATTAAAATCAAGGCCGGTGATAAAGTGAAAACCGGTTCTATGATTATGGTATTTGAAGTTGCGGGTGCAGCGCCTGCTGCTCCGGTTGCCTCAGCTCCAGCGCCAGCGGCTGAACCAGAGAAAGCGGCAGCGCCGGTTATTGCTAGCAGAAGCTTCGCAGAAGAAGATAAAAATGATTTCGCTGAAAATAGCGCTTATGTTCATGCAACGCCGGTGATCCGTCGTCTGGCGCGTGAATTCGGCGTTAACCTGGCTAAAGTGAAAGGTACCGGGCGTAAAGGTCGTGTTCTGCGTGAAGATGTTCAGGCTTACGTGAAGGACGCGGTTAAACGTGCTGAGTCTGCTCCTGCATCAGCGGGTGGTGGCCTGCCTGGTATGTTGCCTTGGCCGAAAGTTGATTTCAGCAAATTTGGTGAAATTGAAGAAGTTGAACTGGGCCGTATTCAGAAAATCTCTGGTGCTAACCTGAGCCGTAACTGGGTGATGATCCCTCATGTTACCCAGTTCGACGAAACGGATATCACTGAAGTTGAAAACTTCCGCAAACAACAGAATCAGGAAGCTGAGAAGAAACAGCTTGGCGTGAAGATTACTCCGCTAGTATTCATCATGAAAGCGGTAGCAAAAGCGCTGGAAGAGATGCCGCGTTTTAACAGCTCTATCTCGGAAGATGGTCAAAAACTGACGCTGAAAAAATACATCAACATTGGTGTGGCAGTTGATACGCCTAATGGTTTGGTGGTTCCAGTGTTCCGTGATGTTAACAAGAAAGGCATCATTGAGCTGTCCCGCGAGCTGACTGAAATATCTAAGAAAGCTCGTGCAGGCAAACTGACTGCATCTGATATGCAGGGTGGATGTTTCACTATTTCAAGTCTGGGCGGTATCGGCGGCACATCATTTACGCCAATCGTTAATGCGCCGGAAGTGGCTATCTTGGGCGTATCCCGTTCATCAATGAAGCCAGTATGGAATGGTAAAGAATTTGCACCACGTCTGATGCTGCCTCTGTCGCTTTCCTTCGATCACCGTGTGATCGATGGTGCTGATGGCGCGCGTTTCATCACATTTATTAATCATGCGATGAGCGATATCCGCCGTCTGGTGATGTAATCTCAAAGGCCGGCCATGCGCCGGCCTGATTGTTATTGCGGTGACAGAGAAACAGCTTGTATCTGGTTGGTTTGTTGCGAGTTCTGTCACGTTAACGCGCTTTTCAGGTTATTAACAATTCTGTAAACTGCTCGCGGTGTGTAGGTCCCGGTGGAATATATCGTTTTTGGCGCCTGACCCGCCGGACAAACAATTAAGAGGTCATGATGAGTACTGAAATTAAAACCCAAGTTGTGGTGCTTGGGGCAGGTCCAGCAGGGTATTCTGCTGCTTTTCGTTGCGCGGATTTAGGTTTGGAAACCGTCCTGGTGGAACGTTACTCTACCTTAGGTGGTGTTTGTCTTAACGTTGGTTGTATCCCTTCTAAGGCATTGCTGCATGTAGCAAAAGTTATTGAGGAAGCTAAAGCGCTGGCAGATCATGGCATCGTTTTTGGCGAACCCAAAACTGACATCGAAAAAGTCCGTGTTTGGAAAGAAAAAGTTATTAATCAGCTAACCGGTGGTTTGGCTGGTATGGCTAAAGGCCGTAAAGTTAAAGTGGTTAATGGTGTTGGTAAATTTACGGGAGCTAACACGCTGGTTGTTGAAGGTGAAGGCGGCGCAACAACGATTAATTTTGATAACGCCATTATTGCCGCGGGTTCCCGTCCTATTCAACTGCCATTTATTCCTCATGATGACCCGCGCGTTTGGGATTCTACCGATGCGTTGGCGCTGACAACAGTTCCTGGTCGCTTGTTGGTAATGGGCGGCGGTATTATCGGTCTGGAAATGGGAACCGTTTACCACGCTCTGGGCTCTCAGATTGATGTTGTTGAAATGTTGGATCAAGTTATTCCTGCGGCTGATAAAGACGTGGTGAAAGTCTTTACTAAACGTATCAGCAAACAATTCAATCTGATGCTGGAAACCAAAGTTACCGTGGTAGAAGCCAAAGAAGATGGTATCTACGTCACGATGGAAGGCAAAAACGCACCGACAGAACCACAGCGTTATGACGCGGTTCTGGTTGCCATCGGTCGTGTACCTAACGGTAAGACGCTGGATGCAGGTAAAGCCGGTGTTGAAGTTGACGACCGCGGCTTTATCCATGTTGATAAGCAAATGCGTACCAATGTACCGCACATCTTTGCTATTGGCGACATCGTTGGTCAGCCTATGCTGGCGCATAAAGGTGTTCACGAAGGTCATGTTGCGGCGGAAGTTATTTCCGGTAAGAAACACTACTTTGATCCAAAAGTGATTCCATCTATTGCTTACACTGAACCAGAAGTTGCATGGGTTGGCTTGACTGAGAAAGAAGCGAAAGAGAAAGGTATTAGCTATGAAACGGCAACTTTCCCGTGGGCAGCTTCTGGCCGCGCAATTGCTTCTGATTGTGCTGACGGTATGACCAAACTGATTTTCGATAAAGAAAGCAATCGCATTATCGGTGGTGCTATTGTTGGTACTAACGGCGGTGAACTGCTAGGTGAAATCGGCCTGGCAATTGAAATGGGTTGTGATGCGGAAGATATCGCGTTGACTATCCACGCTCACCCAACGTTGCATGAATCGGTAGGTCTGGCTGCTGAAGTCTTTGAAGGCAGCATTACTGATTTGCCAAATGCGAAAGCGAAGAAAAAGAAATAACTTCTTAAATCGATTAGTCTAATTTACCGAAGCGGCTTTCATTGATATGAAAGCCGTTTTTTATTCTGGTATGACCTGTTTGAAGAAACTCGGTATAAAAAGTATGGCTTTTATAGGTGTTACTGGCAAAAATCAGTGGAATAATCTGTTTTAATAGCTTTGTCTGCTGTTAATTCAGTATATTACTATCAGTTAATGTTACTTTTATGTGAACGAATTAACATCGCATTCAAATTTTGGTATGCTGGGTGCCCGAAGCTGGGCATAACTTGTTTGCATTTGCTGAGTTATGCTGGCAATCCTCTGACCTGGCACCCGGAACCATAATTAACAACCTGTCCCTGGAGGGGCTATTGTTGCGAAAACACATGTTGTTGCGCAAAGACGATAGCTTTATGAGGCAGGTTTTAAGGCGGGTGCAGAGCCGGGTAGATAAAATGACAATGAGAGCGAGGAGAAAGTCGTGCTAGAAGAATACCGCAAGCACGTAGCCGAGCGTGCAGCCCAAGGCGTCGTCCCTAAACCATTGGACGCGACACAAGCGGCGGCGCTGGTTGAGTTACTGAAGAGCCCACCAAAAGGTGAAGAAGATTTCCTGTTAGATTTGCTAATTAACCGTGTTCCCCCAGGCGTTGATGAAGCGGCATATGTAAAAGCCGGTTTTCTTGCCGCCATTGTGAAAGGCGAAACTATTTCACCACTAATCACGCAAGAAAAAGCGGTTGAACTGCTTGGAACAATGCAAGGTGGTTATAATATTCATCCTTTGATTGATGCTCTGGATAATGAAAAACTGGCTCCAATTGCAGCTAAAGCGCTCTCTCATACTTTGTTGATGTTTGACAACTTCTATGATGTAGAAGAAAAAGCAAAAGCAGGTAATCCACAAGCCAAACAAATTATGCAATCTTGGGCTGATGCGCAATGGTATCTGGAACGCCCTGAATTGGCAGAAAAAATTACAGTCACGGTGTTTAAAGTGACGGGTGAAACAAACACTGACGACTTATCTCCTGCGCAAGATGCATGGTCACGCCCTGATATTCCGCTGCATGCTCTGGCAATGTTGAAAAATGCTCGCGAAGGGATTGCCCCGGATCAAGCTGGTGTTATTGGTCCAATCAAACAAATTGAAGAGCTGAATAAGAAAGGCTATCCGCTGGCTTATGTCGGTGATGTTGTAGGTACAGGTTCTTCCCGCAAATCGGCCACTAACTCAGTATTGTGGTTTATGGGCGAAGATATTCCATTTGTGCCAAACAAACGTGGTGGCGGCGTTGTTCTGGGCGGTAAAATTGCGCCGATCTTCTTCAATACGATGGAAGATGCTGGTGCGCTGCCAATAGAGATAGATGTGACCAAACTAAATATGGGGGATGTGATTGATATCTACCCATATAAAGGGGAAGTACGTCACCACGAAACCAATGAGCTACTGGCTGAATTTGAACTGAAAACAGATGTCTTGTTGGATGAGGTTCGTGCTGGCGGCCGTATTCCACTGATTATCGGCCGTGGCTTGACCAGTAAGGCGCGTGAGTCTCTTGGTTTACTCCCCAGCGATGTCTTCCGTCAAGCGAAAGCGGTTGAAGAAAGTAGTCGCGGTTTCTCTCTGGCTCAGAAAATGGTTGGCCGGGCATGTGGCACGGCGGGTATTCGTCCAGGTGAATACTGTGAACCTAAAATGACTTCTGTTGGTTCTCAGGATACAACTGGTCCAATGACTCGTGATGAACTGAAAGATCTGGCGTGTTTGGGTTTCTCTGCGGATCTGGTAATGCAGTCATTCTGCCATACGGCGGCTTATCCTAAGCCAGTTGACGTCACTACTCACCATACCTTGCCTGATTTCATTATGAATCGTGGAGGTGTTTCTCTGCGTCCCGGCGACGGCATCATTCACTCATGGCTGAACCGTATGCTGTTGCCTGATACCGTTGGTACGGGCGGTGATTCTCATACTCGTTTCCCGATTGGTATTTCCTTCCCGGCAGGTTCTGGTCTGGTGGCGTTTGCTGCTGCGACGGGGGTAATGCCTTTGGATATGCCAGAATCTGTGTTGGTTCGTTTTAAAGGGCAGATGCAGCCCGGTATTACTTTGCGTGATTTGGTTCATGCAATCCCTTACTATGCGATTCAGCAAGGTCTTCTGACGGTTGAAAAGAAAGGTAAGAAAAACATCTTCTCTGGTCGTATCCTCGAAATCGAAGGTTTGCCAGATCTGAAAGTTGAGCAGGCATTTGAACTGGCGGATGCTTCTGCGGAGCGCTCTGCGGCGGGCTGTACTATTAAATTGGATAAAGCGCCGATTATTGAATACCTGCAATCCAATATTGTGTTGCTGAAATGGATGATTGCCGAAGGTTATGGTGACCGTCGTACACTGGAACGCCGTGTAACGGGTATGGAAAACTGGTTGAAAGATCCTCAACTGCTGGAAGCCGATGCTGATGCAGAATACGCAGCGGTTATCGAAATCGATCTGGCCGAAATTAAAGAACCTATTCTGTGCGCGCCGAATGACCCAGATGATGCCCGTTTATTGTCTGATGTGGCTAACAGCAAAATCGATGAAGTTTTTATCGGTTCTTGTATGACTAACATTGGCCATTTCCGTGCAGCCGGTAAGTTATTGGATCAACATAAAGGCCAATTACCAACTCGTTTGTGGGTTGCTCCGCCAACGAAAATGGATGCAGCTCAACTCACAGAGGAAGGTTATTACAGCATCTTTGGTAAGAGTGGAGCACGGGTTGAAATTCCTGGTTGTTCCTTATGTATGGGTAATCAGGCACGCGTTGCTGACGGTGTAACTGTGGTTTCCACTTCGACTCGTAACTTCCCGAATCGTTTAGGGACGGGTGCGAATGTTTACCTTGCATCGGCTGAACTGGCGGCTGTAGCTTCTCTGTTGGGACGTCTGCCGACACCGGAAGAGTACCAGCAATTTATGGATAAGGTTGATGAGACCGCGGAAGATACTTACCGTTATCTCAATTTTGATCAACTGAACCAATACACTGAAAAAGCGGATGATGTGATTTTCCAAACCGTGGTGTAATTCCGATATATTGCAATACCAATGAATGGGAGGTAAAAACCTCCCATTTTAGATTGCTGGTTTTTAGCGTCTCGACTATTACTGCTGAGTTTTTATCAATGATAAAACGAGTGTTAAAAAGGTCGTTTTTGCCTGTCAGTATGGTTTTAAAATCTGGAAAAAAGGGTAAACATATCGTGAAAAAGCAAATAAAAACTTTAATCATTAAAAGTAAAAAGTAGTGATTAAGGATTTTTAAAAGTGGATAAAATACTCGATGCTATAACTGACATGAAAAGAGAAAGTATCAGGAAAAATGGATTTTAAATTGATTAATAATGTGATAAATAACAATATTAACCGTGTTAGGAAAGTTATCAATTAAAAAGAATAAAAACATTTGTCGATATCAAAAACTATTGAAGGAAAATGGGGTTTGATTTTAATGCTATTAACAGGCTTGTTACTCTTTCTGGTTTTAAATCTAAAAAATAAAAACAGAAAAAACTTAATTATCAATATAATATAATTCCAAGCTACATAATTTTACAGCACGTGAATCGGGTTACTTACAGTGTTATTGTGTTGCATTTATTATACAAAATAACGATAACTTAAATATGTCGGTTTAAACGGGTTTCATACTGTTTTAATTCGTCCTGTTTATATGGTTTTTATTTTATTTTCAATGAGGTAGGTGCGATTCTTCTTTTTTAAATGGGTTTTTTAGCATCCTAAAATGGGAGGTAAAATACGCTATTTTATTATTTTATTATTTTATTATTTTATTATTTTATTATTTTATTATTTTATTATTTTATTATTTTATTATTTTATTATTTTATTATCTTTTATAAATAATGCTAATTCTACAGCAAGCTATTATCTGATAGGTAGGGTTAAAAACTTTTTATGTGGTATTTGATTATTGATTAAATATTTAAATTCTCTATGGAAAACTGCGTAATTCTATTTCTATCGATAATCGGCGCGTCTAATTATTTTTAGGCGCGCCAGCAATATTCGTTATGTTGAACATTAATTAGCAGATAGTTATTCCCCAGAAATGAAAATTACACTTCATAATCAAAGACAATGATATCAGCGACAGAATCTACAAGTAGATTTTTTAATTTGTCATGCTCTGGGTGAGACAAATAATTTGAAATAGCTTTTTGGTCATCAAATGTCATGGTGATGGCATGTGTAAAACCTTTATTTTTATTTTCACTACTTACATTATTCCCCCACTCAATAGCAGAAATACCTTTGATTTTATGCTGCATGGAAATGGCGGTATCTCTTATCGTCGCTAATTGTTGTTCTTTTATCTCGGATGTGAATGTTAACAAGAGAATATGACGTATCATAATGGCTCCTAAAGGGTGTCTTTGCTTTTCCAGACAAGATAGAAAATAAATGGTTGTATTGCAAGACTCTTGAATATACCTCATCGATTAGCGGACATGTGTTCGATTTTGCTGTTTTTGTTTCTCTGAGATATTATTAATCATAGTGCATTTGTTTATATTTGCACTGAGGCTGAACTCATCCTCCGATGAAAGCCGTCGCGGACACAAACCTCAAGAATAACTTGGGGTGTACATTTTGGTTATCCTAGGTGGAAACCTTACCGTTGTGTCGGCATAGAGCCTTTAATCTCCCGCTTCTTATCAGTTTGTGGGTTGATTCTGGGGCAGAATTGTTAGCAAATATTAAAATGAAAAGAACGTACCGGAGGTGATGATGGAATACGAATTTTTGCTGGATGTCACTGGACAGGTGACTAGCCGGTTCTCAATGGATCATGAAGCTATTGGTCAGTGGCTGAATGAAGAAGTTAAAGGTGATTTGACGGTGATAGATAAGGTTGCCGCCGCGCTGGCTGAAATTAAAGGTAGTGAACGTCAATGGCAACTTGTGGGTCACGAATATACGCTGCTAATGGATGACGAAGAGATTATGGTTCGTGCTAATCAGCTTGAGTTTGAAACTGATTCGATGGAGGAGGGCATGAGCTATTACGATAATGAGAGCCTGGCTTTTTGTGGTACCAAGGATTTTATTGATATGTTGAATGATTATCGGGACTTTATTTTAAAAAACGATTGGTGAAAAGCTGTATATAGACAAAAAGCATTCTCTGGCACGATAGTTTTTTTCTTACTGTTAATGGTTGTTATGAAGGATAGTCATCGAGTGATTTTACTCAATTATAGTTGAATAGCTAAAGAATCAAGGTGGTTTTAATGGAAGATATCAATCTGTCTGGTGGCATTAATCAAGCTACAAGCTGGCTTATTAATCATCAGGATTTAATCATTCAATATCTGGTCAATACTGTTGCTGCTATTCTGATTCTTGTTCTGGGATTGATGGCGGCGAAACTCATTAGTAAGGGCGTGAAAAGAGTTATGTCATTGCGTGGCATTGATGTAACGGTATCAGATTTCTTGGCTGCTATTGTTCGTTATTCGATAATTGCATTCACTATTATTGCAGTTTTGGGCAAATTGGGTGTTCAGACGGCTTCTGTCATTGCAGTTATCGGTGCTGCTGGTTTAGCTGTTGGTTTGGCTTTACAAGGCTCTTTGTCCAACTTTGCCGCAGGGGTATTGTTGGTGGCTTTTCGTCCAATCCGCGCGGGCGAATATGTTATTTTGGGCGCTGTTGAGGGTTCTGTCGTTCAGGTGCAGATTTTCTCTACGACATTGCGTACAGCAGATGACAGAATCATCGTGATCCCGAATGGGAAAATTATTGCAGATAATGTTATTAATACTAGCCGCGAACCGAATCGCCGAACCCAGATCATGGTCGGTGTTGCGTATGATGCGGATATTGATGAAGTCAAAAAAGTATTAGGCAATGTTATTGCCGCAGACAACCGTATTCAGCATGACAAAGGCGTGACGATTCGTTTGCATGAAATGGCGCCTTCTTCACTGAATTTTATTGTGCGTGTATGGACGACCAATGGTGATGCTTGGGAGGTTTATTGGGATTTGATGGAGAATTTTAAACGCACGTTGGATAAACACAATATCAGTATTCCTTATCCACAAATGGATGTTTATTTGCATCAGAATCAAGCTATGGCGCGGAATAAAATGAGTGATTAAGCAGAGGACGTTGGATAATAACCATCTGATGGTGTAAATAGCCTGTAAATTCTTACCGGTAAATCAGCGCCGCGCTGTGAATAGCGCGGACGCTCTATTTCCTAGGTTTATTTTATTGACATAAGGTATTAAGGTTGTTTTTGATAAAATCATCGTTGATATCTTCTGTCAGTGCTATTTTCTTGTTATCAGACAAGCAAAGGACAGCGAATGAAACTTCTGACGTATGGAAATTAATATCAGCAGTGACTATCCCATTACCTTTTTCACCTTGTATTTTTAGAATAAAACGCTCGCAGCCTTTTTTACATAAGAAAGGTTGATAATGACTGAGTTCTACATCTGTAATATTGGCTGTACCAATATGGTATTCAATTATCTCATAGTGGTTTAATGCCTCTTCAACATCATTTCGCAGTAAATAGTAGTTTCTGACAGTAAGAGCAGCAATAATAATGATTGCTAACAGTATGAAACTAATGATTTTTTTCAAAATAACCTCTTCCTCTTATTTTCATAGAATTGATAGATTCATTAATGCTTTTAGTATGTATTAGCTTGATTTCCTTTGAATTAATCAAATGGTTCTCCTGTAAAAATCTGCTTTTTGGTTGGTTATTAAAATTTCTTATGATCAATTAGACGTATTTATTTCCTCTAATGCGCTATTCTTCTTAATATTCTGAACATTGAAATAGCAAAGTGAATAATTATCGAGGAGTTTTTTTATGTTATCGACATTTGTGCAGGGTTTTTTTCTTAGCGCAGCAATGATTTTGCCTCTTGGTCCACAAAATGCCTTTGTTATGCAGCAAGGTAGCAAGAGACAATTTCATTTGATGAGTGCAACTTTGTGCGCGATCAGTGATGGTTTTCTGATTGGTGTCGGTGTATTTGGTGGTAGTGCATTACTTAGTCAGTCAACTTTACTCTTGCAATTTGTTACCTGGGGGGGTGTTGCTTTTTTATTCTGGTATGGATGGGGGGCTTTACGTGTGGTTTTGTTTGCCAATGTTGAACAGATGCAGGCGAGTAGTACAGCAAAAAACCGTTGGCGGGTAATTGCGATTATCTTTGCGGTCACGTGGTTAAATCCGCATGTTTATTTAGATACCATTGTTGTTTTGGGTAGTATTGGCGGTCAGTTATCTTCAGAACTCAGGCCCTGGTTTACTTTTGGTGCGGCAAGCGCTTCTGTTAGTTGGTTTTTTTCTCTGTCATTGCTGGCCGCATGGTTTTCCCCTGTGTTAAGTAAGCCGCTTTCTCAACGGATTATTAATGGGTTTATCTGTGTCATAATGTGGTATATCGCATGGCAACTTGCTAAGCAGGGATTACTAATTTCTGATTGAGCTGGACACTTCTTTGCATGCAGTCTCTGTGTTAGTGTTTTATTCATCCCATGTATATTTCGGTTTTTCCGTGGGATGAACATTTTCTGTAACAGGTTTTCTTCGGAGGTTGTGTGAAATTGAAATCATTAGGGTTGGCCGCCATGTTAAGTGCCGGGGTGCCACTTGCTGCACAGGCTGCTGATTTACCCGGAGTCCCTCATGTTATTACTTCTGGCAATGCGGTAGTGAAAGCAGAACCGGATATAGCAACATTGATGATTAACGTCAATATTTCTGCTAAAGATGCTTCTGGAGCTAAAAAGCAGGTTGATGAACTGGTTGCTAAATATTTTGATTTTCTGAAAAAGAACGGTATTGAAAAGAAAGATATTGATGCAGCGAATTTGCGTACTCAGCCTGATTATGAGTATGACAATGTATCTGGCAAATCAGTGCTGAAAGGCTATCGTGCGATCCGTTCAGTGGAGGTGAAGGTTCGTAAGTTAGATCAACTTAATGATCTGCTAGATGGTGCATTAAAAGCGGGTTTGAACGAAATCGTATCTGTTCAGTTTGGGGTGGACAATCCGCAAAAATATCGTGACGAAGCCCGTCAGAAAGCCATTGAGAATGCGATTGAACAAGCTGATGCATTGGCGAAAGGCTTTAATAGCCAAGTTGGTTCGATATACAGTATCAATTACCGGGCGCCAGAGGTGATTGACCATATGAAATATCGCAATTCTGATGTGATGATGGCGGGAGGTGCTGCTGCTGGAGTGGGTGAAACTTACCAGCAGGATAGCATCAATTTCAGCGATCAGGTTGATGTTGTGTTTGAACTAAAACCTTAATCAGTGTCATCTTGTCTTAACATCTGACGCCCAAATTTTAACAGGGCGTCAGTCACTTTTTTCATGGTCCTGCTTTCTGGTGCGAAACGATGCCAATAGAGCATCCGGCGCTGACATAAACCCGGTGTCAGGTCGATCAGTTCACCATTTTTCAATTCTTGATCAATCTGTAAATGAGGGATCATACAACAGGTGGAGCCCTGTTTTGCCAGTTGTACAAAGGCTTCAGATGAGTTGACGATATGACATGGAACGCTACCCGGCGATAATTCGAAGTTCTGTTGTAAAAATGCCTGATGCATATCATCCAGGTGGTCAAATGCAACCGCAGGGGCTTTTAGTAACGCCGAACGGGTAACCCCATTTGGGAAATAGCGAGCAGCAAATTCTGGTGAGGCGACAAACAGATAATCCAGGGCGCCTATTTTATCGACCAGACAACTGGGTAAGGGTTGTGGTTGAATACTGACCGCGCCAACGACTTCGCCTCTTCTTAACTGTTCCTGAGTCCGGGTTTCATCTTCAACTTGAATATTGAGTCGGATGGGTAGATCAGAAAGTACTGGATGTAGTGCCGGTAACAGCCAGGTGGCTAAACTGTCAGCGTTGACTGCTAATGAAAGTAGCAATGGAGTATCTGTACCCTGTTCATCGCCTAGCCATTGTTCTTCCAACAACTCTACTTGATGTAATAGTGCCAGTAGTTTTTGTCCTTGTTCGGTGGGGCGCGGAGGAACGGTACGTACCAGCAGAGGCTGACCGAACAGATTTTCCAACTGCTTGATACGTTGAGAAACTGCGGATTGAGTGATACAGAGTTTCTGGGCAGCACGCTCGAAACCGCGTTCTCGGATCACCGCATCTAAGGCTTGTAGTGTTCGGTAGTCAGGGCGTTTCATTGTAGAAAGATTCTCCACTTAATTTTGCTGAGTAGCACTGTTTATTTTTCTGAATATCACTATGCCATATTTTCCTGATGGATGAGGCAATTTATCTGGTGGGCCGTAAAATCCTACCTTCCAGAAATTACTCATGTTATACCCCATTTGGATAAATTTTTGTTGGTTAATAACCTTTGGGAAGGTGGTTCCATTTTTGAAGGCTAAGTTTGTTGACGTGGTTGAATAGGCGATATGCTCAGGAGAAAGCACCAAGTGAGGTTGTTTTTGTTAATTTAATAATTAATTCTTGATTGAACTCGGGATTGTTTGCATGTTTCGCTTAGGTGTGTATTTTTTATAAAGTTGTTCAAAAAGCGTTACTTTTGGCTATTAATAACAATGTAAGTAAGGTTGCTTTATTATGCTGTTACTGAAGCATGTTGCACAATTAACATATAATACTTTGCAGTCATATATGGATCAGAGAGGAATAGATTTGGCTGTTGGTCCTATTTCTGACAGCGATGCAAACATGTTAACAAGAGCGTATGGTGAGCTTAATTGGGACTATTATATTACAGAGATCAGTAATCGACATGACTGTTTCAGCTTATGTATAAAATTTGTCACATCAAGAGAAAATCTCCAAATTGAGTCTGTTCCGGCTGGGGTCGCCCTATCGACATATGATTTGAACGATAAGAGTTTTAATATCCATGTATTGGAAAATTTTGTGAAGGATACAGAAAATCACCCGTTGCATAGAAAGATGCTTTTGTATACTCTGTATGCAACATTGATTTTCATGAATATGGTTGATGGTGAAGACGTCAGGATTCATGAACCCGTTAAGGATAAAATAGCTTACTATCGTTCGTTTGGTTTTGAGCTAGAGCGTTGTGGATATGTAATGTCATGTGATATTAAGACATTAACAGCAAAATTGAAAAGTAGGTCTAAGGAGTTAGCTCTTTGAAATCTCTGCGTTTATATGTGCGTTATAGTATCCAGATGGACCAAGTCAAGTAGAATAGTTATGTTGTTTATTTAGATTGGTTGAAGGTGAAGTCTTACTAAATTTGTTGCTATGACCATAACAGAAAGATTTTGTCGGGGAATTTTTATCCCGTATGACTAAATCAGTTCAGTAATGTGAAGTTGTTTTAGAGGTGTTGCTATGAGAGCACAAAAAGAACCGATGTTCGATACCATTCAAACTTATAAAAAAGCTGGAGAGACTTTGGATTTTCTTATGAAAGTGGGGCCGGTTTTGGAAGAACATGCACAGGCGCCAAGCCAAGAAAAGCAAGGTCGTCGTCGCAATAAAGAAGCTGCATAAACATCACTTTTTTTGTAGCCCGCCATATGGCGGGTTTTTGGCATCATTTAATCTTATATTTCCCATAATTTATCCTACTCAACTTTAATTGAATTGCGGTTTCTTTGTTGCCGTCAAAGTTTATACTAGTCGAGGTCTTTCCTTGTAACTGGTAACTGATATAGGCAATGAATTGATATGACTCAGGACGAACTGAAAAAAGCAGTAGGTTGGGCAGCACTCGAATTTGTTACACCAGGAACAATTGTGGGTGTGGGGACAGGTTCAACGGCTTCACATTTTATTGATGCCCTCGGTTCCATTAAAGATCAGATTGAAGGGGTAGTATCCAGCTCTGAGGCTTCTACTGAGAAGCTAAACAGCTTGGGAATTCCTGTATTCGATTGTAATGAAGTGGATTCCCTTGATATCTATGTTGATGGTGCGGATGAAATCAATGGCAATATGCAGATGATTAAAGGCGGTGGCGCTGCATTAACGCGTGAAAAAATCATTGCTGCAATAGCTAAAAAATTCGTTTGTATTGTTGATGCTTCTAAAAAAGTTGATGTATTGGGTAAATTTCCTCTGCCGGTTGAAGTGATTCCAATGGCTCGCGCCTATGTTGCTCGTGAGTTGGTTAAATTGGGGGGAGTACCAAAATATCGTCAGAATGTTGTGACTGATAACGGCAATCTAATCCTTGATGTGCATAATCTAGCCATACTCGATCCTGTTGAGTTAGAGAATAAAATTAATCGTATCTCAGGTGTGGTGACTGTGGGCCTATTTGCTAACCGTGGTGCGGATATTATATTGATGGGAACACTTGATGGAGTGAAAACCATCACTCAATAATATTATTCGTAGAGGGCGAAATTTTTCGCCCTTAAAAATTTTTTCACTTTTAAAATAGGTGAAGAATTTAGTGATATATTTCATATCTCTGATTGTTATTTAATCCAAATCCTAATTTTGTTCTTTTTCGGATCATTTTATTCCGCATAATAACTACTTTGTTAAGACTTATGTGACGGGAATAGCAATCGTTTATATTGCTGTGTTCGTTTTTTTTGTTATGTTGAGGGAATGAATCTTAAATGTAACGAAGCGTAACAATAGGCAGGATAAATGGTTAAGGTATCTCTGGAAAAAGATAAGATTAAATTTTTGCTATTAGAAGGTGTGCATCAGAGCACGGTAGAAAATCTGCGGGCAGCCGGTTATAGCAATATCGAATATCATAAGGGAGCATTAGATTCCAAAGAGTTAAAAGAGGCAATTCGTGATACCCATTTTGTTGGTATTCGTTCCCGCACACAACTGACCGAAGACATTTTTCAGGCAGCCGAAAAACTGGTTGCTGTAGGTTGTTTCTGTATTGGTACCAATCAGGTTGACCTGAAAGCGGCGGCAAAACGTGGTATCCCTGTCTTTAATGCGCCATTTTCTAATACTCGTTCGGTTGCTGAAATGGTCCTTGGTGAGTTGTTACTATTGCTGCGTCGTATCCCTTTAGCGAATGCGAAAGCGCATCGAGGAGTGTGGGATAAGCAGGCTAAGGGCTGCTATGAAGTGCGTGGGAAAAAACTAGGTATTATCGGTTACGGTCATATTGGTACTCAGCTTGGTATTCTGGCTGAAAATATTGGTATGGATGTCTACTTTTATGATATTGAAAACAAATTGCCATTAGGTAATGCCCATCAGGTGCGTCATTTGTCAGAATTACTGAATATGAGTGATGTGATTAGTTTGCATGTACCGGAAACGCCATCAACTAAAAATATGATTGGTGTAACCGAACTGACACTGATGAAACCGGGTTCTATCTTGATCAATGCTTCACGTGGGACGGTGGTGGATATCCCGGCATTATGTGATGCATTGGAAAGTGAACATCTGTCAGGGGCGGCTGTGGATGTGTTCCCTGTTGAACCGGCAACTAATAATGATCCGTTTGAGTCACCGCTGTGTAAATTTGATAATGTGTTGCTGACCCCACATATTGGCGGTTCTACCCAGGAAGCGCAAGAAAACATTGGTTATGAAGTCGCAGGAAAGTTAGCGAAATACTCTGATAATGGTTCTACCTTATCAGCAGTAAACTTCCCAGAAGTGTCTCTTCCTGTTCATGCTGATGATACCAACCGGTTTTTGCATATTCATGAAAATCGTCCGGGTATATTGAACAGTATTAACCAGGTTTTTGCTGAACAGGATATCAATATTGCCGCTCAATATCTGCGTACCAGTGGGGATATGGGTTATGTGGTTATTGATATTGTGACTGAAAATCCTGTTCAAGCTGAAATGGTATTCCAGAAACTGAAAGCACTGCCGGGCACTATCCGTTCTCGTCTGCTTTACTGATTATTTTGAACTGTCATAAATGGGTGCTTTGTATAAGGCGCCCATTTTTTACTACCATTGCCAGATTTTTTCAGGTGTGATGATTTCGGGTAATGGGATATCCCATTCGGCTGATGGCAGTGTATCGACTAACTGGCAGTTATGCGCCAGACCTATCGGATAGAAATTTTTTTGTTGCCACTGACTCAGAGTACGATCGTAAAAGCCGCCTCCCATGCCGAGTCGCTGCCCTGTGCGGTCAAAAGCGACCAGAGGAATCATCATGATATCCAGTTCTGGTAATGGTAAAACCTGTTCAACATCTAGCGGTGGCTCTTCTATATTGAAGCGATTTCTGATGAGTGGGGTATCGGGTTGATAGTTTAAAAACAGCAGATGGTGATAACTGAAAGGGTGTAATACGGGCAGGTAGATCTGCTTATTTTGTTGCCAGAGTTGATTAATCAGTGGACGGGTATCAAGTTCACCATCAAATGAAAGAAATAGTGCGATTTTATTGGCTTGGCGAATTTTGGGGTGGTTAATAGCTCGCTCAGCAGCCTGTTTTGCAAAAAGGGATTGTTGTTCAGAAGTGAGCTCACGGCGTTGCTGGCGTATTTTCTTTCTAATGCTTTGTCTGAGTGATAATAGAGACTCTGATTGCATAGAACCTGCCGGTGGGTAGCAGTAGCGATTAAGGTTGAGATTCTCCAAGATGCCGTTACAGGTAGTAACCCTTGAACCCTTGGTTCAAGGTGAACGCAGCGTCGCAGCTTTAAGGCTTCTCGGCCGGACCGAGCATGCACACCAGACTACGGAGCACCACATTCTATAATGTATGAAATATCGGCTCAGGGGACTTTCCCCGTTAACGAACATCTCAGAGAAATTTATTCAGCGCTTGTAAGCAACTTTGTGACACCTATTGTATGAAACTAAATACAGAAAGCAACTAATTCTCGAATGATTCACTCACTAATGTATGATTTATCAATAGAATTCATTCATTTGGTGAAATAGTGCTCTCAGTGATGCGACCTTGTTCCACTAATGCTTGTTCTATAGTCTGTTGAAGCATCTTTATTTTCTGCTCCATATTATAGGCATAGTCACGGGTTTTCACTTTTTCTTGTGCCAATTCGTGACAGATATTCAGTGCTACAATAAAAATCAGTTGTTCAGTATTGGTTACTCTGGTGCGCTCTTTTAAATCGTCTAAACGTTGTTCAAGTTCCACAGCCGCTGCCAGTAATG
This sequence comes from Photorhabdus aballayi, assembly GCF_026153155.1. NCBI lineage: Bacteria > Pseudomonadati > Pseudomonadota > Gammaproteobacteria > Enterobacterales > Morganellaceae > Photorhabdus > Photorhabdus aballayi. The sequence continues at coordinate 116,291 of NZ_JAPFCD010000008.1, forward strand.
CTTCTTTTTGCTCTGATGGACAATTGACACGTAGTGACCGCCCAAAAATCTGGATATCTACCGGTTGTGCAGACATGACCCCTTCCTGACTTATTACTGCGCTCCGGTTTCAATTCTGAATTTACAGAATTGAAACCGGCGCCAATCATTATAACGCGATACCGATAGACAACTCACGATTAGCGACGGTTGTTGTCTGGTATAGCGACTCCCCTTGGTGGTAGCATAGCATGAACTTACACCGTCAACGATGACCAATACACATGTCTATACAGAATTCATTACCAGATTATCAATCTTTTGACGAAATATTGCATCAACAGTCAGTAGCACTGACGGCAGCGGAGATGCATGGGTTAATTAGCGGCCTGCTGTGCGGCGGTAATCGCGACAGTAGTTGGCAGGTCTTAGTTCATGACTTAGCGAATGATGGGCTCGCTTTTTCCTATCCATTAGCTCAACAATTGCGTGAATTACGTGAAATCACATTTGAATCACTGGATGACAGTAATTTTACATTCGGTTTATTGCTGCCTGATGAGGAAGATAATGTGTTTGAACGAGCAGATGCATTAGCTGGATGGGTTAACCATTTTTTGCTGGGATTAGGCGTTGCTCAACCGAAGTTCGCTGATAAAAAAGAGATCGGGGAAATTATTAGTGATTTGCGCAATATCGGTCTGCTTGGTTATGAAGAAGGTGATGATCAAGAAGAGTTAGCCCAGGCGCTGGAAGAGGTCCTTGAATATGTGCGGGTGGCTGCACAGCTTTGTTATATCGCCTTTACTGAACCTAAAACCGTTTTAATCGCAAAAAATGACAAACCAACATTGCATTAATTGGTGTTTATTGAACGCAAAATAATTAACTCAGTCGCAGGAGAGGGTATGATCAAACAAGAGTATTTATCCCGCCGTCAGGCTTTACTGGCAAAAATGGCTCCAGCCAGCGCAGCGATTATTTTTTCTGCCCCGCCTGCGCCACGAAATTCAGATAATGAACATCCTTATCGTCAGCATAGCGATTTCCTTTATTTAACTGGGTTTAATGAACCGGAAGCGGTGCTGATATTAATTAAGAGTGATGATACGCATAGTCATAGTGTGCTTTTTAATCGAGCGCGTGACTTGACTGCGGAAATTTGGTTTGGTCGCCGTCTTGGACAAGAAGCGGCGCCGGAAAAACTGGGTATTGATCGTGCTTTGCCTGTTGATGATATCAAAGAAGAGCTTTATCTGTTGTTGAATGGTTTGGATGTGGTTTATCACGCACAAGGCGAATTTGCTTACGCAGATGAAATTATCTTTCAGGCGTTGGATATATTAAGAAAGGGCAGTCGTCGTAATCTTTCAGCGCCTTTAACGATAACTGACTGGCGACCTTGGGTGCATGAAATGCGGTTGATCAAATCTAAGGCGGAAATTGAAATTATGCGCCGGGCAGGTGAAATCAGCGCGCAGGCCCATATGCGCGCGATGAAAGCTTGCTGCCCGGGCATGTTTGAGTATCAACTGGAAGCTGAAATTCATCACGAATTTACTTATCACGGGGCTCGTTACCCTGCTTACAACACGATTGTAGGGAGCGGTGAAAATAGCTGTATTCTGCACTACACCGAGAATGAAAGTAGGATGAAAGAAGGTGATTTGGTGTTGATTGACGCAGGTTGTGAATATCTGGGTTATGCCGGAGATATCACCCGTACCTTCCCTGTCAGTGGCAAATTTACCCGTGCTCAGCGTGAAATTTACGATATCGTACTGAAAACGCTCAATGTTTCATTGGAGTTGTATAAGCCAGGCGCCAGCATCAACAAAGTCACAGAACATGTCGTGCGGATTATGGTGGAAGAGTTGGTGAAACTAGGCATTATGCACGGCGAAGTTGAGCACTTAATCGAAACTAAAGCTTATCGCCAGTTCTTTATGCATGGCCTCAGTCATTGGTTAGGATTGGATGTGCATGATGTTGGTGACTATGGTGTAGAGCGTGACCGTATTTTGCAACCAGGAATGGTATTGACGGTTGAACCGGGGCTTTATATTGCACCGGATGCAGATGTGCCGGTGGAATATCGGGGTATCGGTATCCGTATTGAAGATGACATCTTGATCACTGAAACAGGTAATGAAAACCTGACAGCCAGTGTCGTTAAAGAAGCTGATGAGATTGAAGCTCTGATGGCGAAAGCAAAACAGCAGGGTTAAGTTAAGAATGAACGTGATTATCGTTGGTGGAGGCATGACCGGCGCGACGCTTGCGCTGGCGATATCTTCCCTGAGTAAGGGGCAGATTCATGTGTCCCTGATTGAAGCAGCAGAGCCGGAGCAGAAACATCCCGGTTTTGATGCCAGAGCGATAGCGCTGGCTTACGGTACTTGTCAGCGTTTACAACAGATTGGCGTTTGGTCTGCTCTGGAAGATTATGTGATACCAATAACTCACGTTCATGTTAGTGATCGTGGTCATGCAGGGTTTGTGAATCTTTATGCAAAAGAATATAACATTCCAGCTTTAGGTAATGTTATCGAATTGTATGATGCAGGGCAGTGTTTGTTCAAATTACTGAAAAATGCGCCTGGTGTAACGCTATATTGTCCATCCAGGGTTATGGCTGTTGAAAGAACCCTATCATCGGTCGCGGTTACTCTGGACAGTGGCGAACGCCTGCAAGGTGAATTGTTGGTAGCGGCAGATGGTAGTCATTCTGCCATTGGTGACGCTTGTAATATTCAGTGGCAACGACACGCTTATGAACAAGTTGCCGTGATTACTAATGTACTGACTTCAGAGCATCCGCAAGGCAGTGCATTTGAACGTTTCACAGAATATGGCCCACTGGCTTTGCTGCCAATGTCCGGGGGGCGGAGCTCGCTGGTATGGTGCCACCAGTTGGCGCGGAGAAAGGAGATAGCGAGTTGGAATGACGAGCAATTTCTTAGGCAGTTACAGCAAGCATTTGGCTGGAGACTAGGGAAAATATTGGAAACCGGTCAGCGTCACAGCTATCCATTGACACTATCTACTGCAAATCAACAAATTAGCCACCGATTGGCGCTGGTGGGAAATGCCGCGCAAACATTACATCCGATTGCAGGTCAGGGTTTTAATCTTGGTATGCGAGATGTTATGACACTGGCTCAGATTGTTTCTGAGGCTTTTGCTGCTGGTCAGGATATTGGTACTTATCAGGTTTTGACCAACTATCAACAGCAACGGGTTTTAGATCGGGAAAACACCATTGATATTACCGATGGATTGATACGGATATTTGCCAATCGTCATTTTCCATTACAAATCGGGCGTCACTTCGGCCTGATGATGATGGAAAAATGCTCTCTTATGCGGGATATACTGGCCCGTCAGACTCTGGGTTGGGTCGCCCAAAGATAACCGCCAATAAAGCAGACAAAATAAGAGGATATTATATTATGCAATCATTTGATGTGGTTATCGCTGGTGGCGGTATGGTGGGTTTGGCGCTTGCCTGTGGTTTGCAAGGTAGTGGTTTGCGGGTGGCGGTGGTGGAGAGTTATCCGCCTGCTCAACCTGTTATTGCTGGAGAAGAGTATGCTTTGCGGGTTTCTGCGATTAATGCAGCTAGCGAGCGCCTGTTACAGCATCTTGGTGTGTGGCGACAGATCTTGGATATGCGTGCCAGTCCTTATCAAGAAATGGAAGTTTGGGAACGGGATAGTTTTGGCCGTATTCAATTCAGTGCGGCTGAATATGGGCTGGAATATCTTGGTCATATCATTGAAAACCGGGTTATCCGTGAGACATTATGGAAAAAGGCAGACAGCTTATCTGATGTGACCATTTTGGCGCCGGCGGCTTTGAAGCAGGTTGCTTGGGGTGAAAATGAAGCTTTTATGACTTTATCCGATGGTCGTATGTTAACTGCTCGTTTAATTGTTGGCGCTGATGGCGCTCATTCATGGTTGCGTCAACATGCTGATATCCCTCTCACATTCTGGGATTATGAACATCATGCATTGGTAGCCGCTATTCGCACCGAAGAGCCACACGGCGGGGTTGCCCGTCAGGTCTTTTATGGTGATGGTGTTTTGGCGTTTTTGCCGCTTGCCGATTCCCATTTGTGTTCTATCGTCTGGTCACTGCCGGGTGAGGTCGCAGAACAGTACAAACAGTTTGATCATAAGCGTTTCAACCAGCAATTGGCGGTAGATTTTGATCTGCGTCTTGGTCAATGTGAACTGATGAGTGAGCGTCTGACAATTCCACTGACCGGTCGCTATGCCCGTAATTTTGCGGCTCATCGTCTGGCCCTGTTAGGCGATGCCGCCCATACCATTCACCCATTGGCAGGTCAGGGGGTGAATTTGGGCTTTATGGATGTTGCTGAACTGATAGGTGAATTGCGTCGTTTGCATGGTCAGGGAAAAGATATTGGTCAGCACTTTTATTTACGTCGCTATGAGCGCCGTCGTAAACATGGTGCTGCTGTGATGCTCGCTGGAATGCAGGGCTTTCGCCAATTATTTGATGGCAATAATCCGGCGAAAAAACTTTTGCGGGATGTCGGGTTGTCTCTGGCAGATAATTTACCGGGAATTAAACCTAAATTACTTCGTCAGGCAATGGGGTTGAATGACTTGCCGGACTGGCTCTCCTCTAAGTCCTATTCGGCTGAAAAAATCTAATTTAGCCTCTGCTTATCGATAACTTTTTCTCATATCTTGCTGAAATATGAATAGGTGATTTTATTCATATTTCAGTTAGTTTGTAACAGAAAATGAGTGTTTTCTAAAGTTAATTGTTAATTTTGAGTATTATGACTCATTTTAATAGTTGAAAATTCTGCATACTCACAACACGTTTTTTTGTGGTCACTGAATTGAACCCTATTTTTACTTATGGTTCATTTGGGTTTTCAGTGATAACTTTCATTTTAAGATATCGTTTGCGTCGCGTTTTTTAGCCGCTTTTTGTTCATGATTCACAGTATCTGTCGGTTAATACGCGGTATGTTTTCATGTAGGAAATGAAAAGAGGGAAATAATGGCAAAACAAACTCCATTGTATGACCAGCATCTGGCTTGTGGTGCGCGTATGGTAGATTTTCATGGCTGGATGATGCCTTTGCATTATGGTTCACAAATGGATGAGCATCATACTGTCCGCACTCATGCCGGTATGTTTGATGTTTCCCACATGACGATTGTGGATCTGCATGGTACGGGTTGCCGTGATTTCTTGCGTTATTTGCTGGCAAATGACATTGCTAAATTGACAGAAAAGGGTAAAGCCCTATACACCGGGATGCTTAATGCTTCTGGCGGTGTAATTGATGACCTGATTGTTTATTACCTTAGCAATGATTTTTATCGGCTGGTGGTCAATTCTGCGACCCGTGAGAAAGATCTGGCTTGGATCAATGAGCATGTAGTCAATTATTCGGTTGATATTCAGGTTCGTGATGATCTGGCGTTAATCGCGATTCAAGGACCGGAAGCTCAGGCAAAAGTACAGTCTCTGTTAAATGATGAACAAAAACAGACTATTGCCGGAATGAAACCTTTCTTTGGTATTCAGGCGGATGATCTATTTATCGCAACAACGGGTTATACCGGTGAAGCGGGTTATGAAGTGGCGCTGCCAAAAGAGCAGGCAGTCGATTTCTGGCAAAAATTGCTGAGTGTCGGCGTTAAGCCCGCGGGATTAGGTGCGCGTGATACGCTGCGACTTGAAGCGGGTATGAATCTCTATGGACAGGAAATGGATGAAACCATTTCTCCCCTTGCAGCTAATATGGGCTGGACAATCGCTTGGAAACCCGAAGATCGCCAGTTTATCGGCCGTGAAGCGCTAGAAAAACAGCGCGAAGAGGGCGCTGAGCAGTTGGTTGGCTTGGTGATGAGAGAAAAAGGTGTGTTACGTGGTGGTTTAGCGGTTAGCTTTACTGATGAGATGGGCGCCTTACATTCTGGCGTTATTACCAGTGGTACATTCTCTCCAACATTAGGATTCAGTATTGCCCTTGCTCGTGTGCCGCAGGGGATTGGTGAACAGGCGGTTGTCCAAATCCGCAATCGTGAAATGCCGGTTCAGGTAGTCAAACCCAGTTTTGTACGGGCGGGTAAACCTCTCGTATAGTCATTTTTATCGAATAATAACTTGATGAGTAAATAGCGATTTATCCCGGTGGGCATGATTGGTGCGCAGGAACACAAAATAGCCGGATAGGGGTAGATTGCAGGATTGAAGGAGATAATGGTAATGAGTAATGTACCCGCAGAGTTAAAATATGCTGAATCACATGAGTGGGTTCGTGCAGAAGGTAATGGTGAATACACAGTAGGTATTACCGAGCATGCACAGGAGCTGCTAGGCGATATGGTTTTTGTTGATTTGCCGGAAGTAGGCGATGGAATCAATCTTGGCGATGACTGCGCCGTTGTTGAATCAGTAAAAGCGGCTTCTGATATCTATGCGCCACTGAGTGGTGAAATTATTGCCGTTAATGAAGCGCTAAATGACTCGCCTGAATTAGTTAACAGCGAGCCTTATAACGAAGGTTGGCTGTTCCGTATTAAAGCCTCTGATGAAAGTGAACTGTCGAGTTTGCTGGATGCCGAAGGATATCAGGCACTTCTGGACGAAGAAGAATAATATGCTTACCGTCGCCCTGCTTCACATTGTGAGCAGGGCGTTTTTATTTGTATGCCATTTCTGGCCAGCTTCAGGAATTAGTAACAAATGACCCAGACATTAAGCCAACTCGAGAACCAGGGCGAGTTTATCCGCCGTCATATTGGCTCTTCCGCTGAACAGCAAAAAGAGATGCTGGCGACAGTGGGGGCAAGTTCCCTCGATGAGTTAACACAGAAAATTGTTCCCCGTGATATCGCGTTGCCAGAGCCACCCGATGTTGGCGATGGTGCGACTGAACAGCAAGCATTAGCTGAACTGAAAGCAATCGCCAGCCAAAATAAACGTTACCAATCCTATATTGGTATGGGATATGTGCCTGCTGTGCTTCCGCCGGTTATTTTACGTAATTTATTAGAAAATCCTGGCTGGTATACCGCCTATACGCCTTATCAGCCAGAAGTTTCTCAAGGTCGCCTTGAATCACTGTTGAATTTCCAACAAGTGACGATCGATTTGACGGGTTTGGATATTGCCTCTGCCTCTTTGCTGGATGAAGCGACTGCTGCCGCTGAGGCAATGGCAATGGCAAAACGGACCAGCAAACTGAAAAATGCTGACCGTTTCTTTGTTGCTGATGATATCCATCCACAGACACTAGATGTTGTTCGTACCCGCGCTGAAACCTTTGGCTTTGATGTGATTGTGGATAAAGCAGAAAAAGTCTTGGAACTGGAAAGCGTATTTGGCGTGTTGTTGCAACAGGTTGGCACAACAGGCGAAGTTCATGATTATGCTGATCTGATCGCACAACTGAAACAGCGCAAAATCATTGTCAGTGTTGCCGCTGACTTGATGGCGTTGGTGCTGCTGACTGCCCCGGGTAAACAAGGGGCTGACATTGTGTTTGGCTCTGCTCAACGCTTTGGGGTACCAATGGGTTATGGCGGTCCTCACGCAGCATTCTTTGCCAGCCGTGATGAATTCAAACGTTCTATGCCGGGACGTATTATTGGCGTTTCCCGTGATGCGGCAGGTAATACCGCACTGCGCATGGCAATGCAGACCCGTGAACAGCATATTCGTCGTGAGAAAGCCAATTCCAACATCTGTACTGCTCAGGTGTTGTTGGCAAATATCGCGGCGATGTATGCGGTATATCATGGTTCGAAGGGATTGAAACGTATTGCGGGCCGTATTCATCGTCTGACTGACATTCTGGCAGCCGGGTTACAGAAAGCTGGATTTACTCTACGTCACAAAACTTGGTTTGATACGCTGACGGTTGAAGTCACGGATAAAGCGGCAATATTGGCCCGGGCAGACAAAGCTGAAATCAATTTGCGAACCGATATTTACGGCGCGGTGGGTATCACATTGAGTGAGACTACCAGTCGTGATGATCTGGTCAAATTGTTCTCTGTGCTGACAGGTACGGATGAAGAGTTAGATGTTGAAGCATTGGATAAAGAATTGATGACGGAAAGTCACTCTATTCCTGCATCAATGTTGCGTAATGATGACATCCTGCTGCATCCAAATTTCAACCGTTATCACAGCGAAACGGATATGATGCGCTATATGCATCGCCTTGAGCGCCGAGATTTGGCACTGAATCAGGCCATGATCCCATTGGGTTCTTGCACAATGAAACTCAATGCTGCGGCAGAAATGTTACCGATCTCTTGGCCTGAATTTAATGAACTGCATCCGTTCTGCCCGCCAGAACAAGCACAGGGTTACCAGCAAATGATCAGCCAATTATCTCACTGGCTGGTGCAATTGACAGGTTATGATGCTGTTTGTATGCAGCCAAACTCCGGCGCGCAGGGTGAATATGCGGGTCTGCTGGCTATTCGCCGTTACCATGAAAGTCATGGGGAAGGGCATCGTCATATCTGTCTGATCCCAAGTTCTGCTCATGGCACCAATCCGGCTTCTGCTCATATGGCGGGAATGACGGTTGAGGTGGTGAGTTGCGATAAAGAGGGCAACATTGATCTGGCAGATCTGCGTGAAAAAGCGGAAAAATCCGGTGACGAGCTTTCCTGCATCATGGTGACTTACCCATCAACTCATGGCGTATATGAAGAAACTATCCGTCAAGTGTGTGAAATCATTCATCAGTATGGTGGTCAGGTTTACCTTGATGGTGCGAATATGAACGCGCAGGTTGGTATCACCGCGCCAGGTTTTATCGGTGCTGATGTTTCGCACCTCAACCTGCACAAAACATTCTGTATCCCACATGGCGGCGGTGGCCCAGGTATGGGGCCGATTGGCGTAAAAGCTCATTTGGCGCCGTTCTTGCCGGGACACTCAGTAGTTCAAATGGATGGCATTACTGAACAGAGAGCTGTCTCAGCGGCGCCATTTGGTAGCGCTTCTATTCTGCCTATTAGCTGGATGTATATTCGAATGATGGGCTCGCAAGGGCTGAAACAGGCAAGCCAGACGGCGATTTTGAATGCTAACTATATTGCTGCCCGTTTAAAGAATGATTATGCCGTGCTGTATACGGGCCATAACGGTTATGTAGCCCATGAATGTATTCTGGATATTCGACCGTTGAAAGAAGAGTTTGGCATCAGCGAAATGGATATTGCCAAACGCTTGATTGATTACGGCTTCCATGCGCCGACCATGTCATTCCCGGTTGCCGGTACGTTGATGGTGGAACCTACGGAATCAGAAAGCAAAGTGGAAATTGATCGCTTTGTGGATGCTATGTTGGCAATTCGTGCTGAAATTGGCAAAGTGGCGCAAGGTGAGTGGTCATTGGAAGATAACCCATTGGTCAATGCGCCTCACGTACAAGCTGAGCTGGTTTCTGACTGGAGCCATAGTTACAGCCGTGAAACCGCGGTTTTCCCAACCTTAGAAACCAAAGCCAATAAATATTGGCCTGCGGTTAAACGCCTCGATGATGTTTACGGTGATCGTAATCTGCATTGTTCCTGCGCACCTATCAGTGATTATCAATAATTACTAATATAATAGTCAACACCAGTATAATAACTGGTGTTGATATTTTTATATTTACTGGTTAAATTGATTTAAATATAAATTAATTTTATATATTTATCGCCTTTCTCTCCCATATTTTACATGCTATTTCTAATCTAATAGTATCTTTTATTACCGATATTTTTATTTAACAAACTGTTTTTATTTATATTTTATTTAAATGAATTTTTATGGGTAATGATATTTCATTAATAACAAATTGAAACTATTATTAATATAATAATTTATTATTATTGTATATTTGTAAACCTCATGAATTAAATTTTCCTATGGATGTCTCTTCTATTGAGACAGGAAAACACGGCGAGTAGTACGAGATTGATTCTTTTCCTTAATATCCCGTCACCATTTAATATCTCCAGCCTTACCGCGATTTAACGACATTTCATATAACAAATTCCCCATTATCAGGATTAAAAAATTGAAGGCTGATCACATTTTGCACTATATATTCATGCGGTGAATTAATTTCACATTAGAATGGTTTAATGTTGTCACTATTAAATTATCAATATTCTCTGTGGGAATATGACCGTTTTATCACCAAAGGCAGACTGTGGGTAACGGGGTCGCTTATTTAGTCAGTATCACTGACTTTGTCACACTTAAATTAAGAAAAGGGACAGTACGATGGATAAACGTCACAACTCGGTGGCTAGTGCCACGAGTTATCTTTTAATTTACCTGACGGCAATCCAGCCGTTGCACCCGGCTATGGCCGCTGGCATAACACCGGATAACAGCCGTACACAGGTACAAAATCAGGATAATGTGCCGGTGGTGAATATTGCTACGCCGAATGAGGCAGGGATATCCCACAACACCTATCAAGAGTTTAATGTTGCTACTCAGGGGGCCGTACTTAATAACGCTACACAGGCGGCTCAATCACAACTGGCAGGACAACTTAACGCAAACCCTAACCTGAAAGGCAAAGCGGCGGAACTGATTATTAACGAAGTGACCGGCAGCGGCCGATCTGACCTGCAAGGCCGGTTGGAAATTGCTGGCAATAAAGCCAATGTGATGATTGCCAACCCTAACGGCATTACCTGTGATGGCTGTGGTTTTATTAATACCGCTAGCGCAACCCTGACCACCGGTAAACCCCAATTTGATAAACAGGGTGCGCTGGAAGCACTAGAAGTGAAAAAAGGCCAGATTACCATCGGCGGCAAAGGGCTGGACGGCAAGGCGACGGATTATGTCGATATCATCAGCCGGGCAGCGGAATTGAATGGAAAAATTCAGGCTAACACCCTGTCGATGACTCAGGGGGCCAACCGTATCAGCTTGAAAGACGGCTCGGTTAAACCTATCGCCGGAGAAGGGACAAAACCGCAATTGGCGGTTGATACCAAAGCCTTAGGCGGCATGTATGCCAATAAAATCCGACTGATTGCCACTGAAAAGGGGGTTGGGGTTAATCTCACCAACCTGACCACAACCCAAGACGCTATCAGTTTAACCGCTGAGGGTAAAATTATCTTGGGGGAGGTACATGCCAAGACGGACCTCAATGTCAACAGCAAAGCCATTGAAACGGCGGCACAAAGCCATATGCAAGCGGATCAACATCTGATATTGACCACCGAAACATTGCAAAATCAAGGTCAAATCCGTGCGGGTGGTGATGTCACCATTAAAGCGACTAAACTTGATAACGTAAACCCGACCAGACGAAGTCACCCCATTATTACCGCGAATAAAAATAACAACATTACTGCTAACGAGATAAATAATGTTGGCGAGTTAAGCGCGGGACAAAATCTCACCCTGACAGGCAAAAATTTTTCAACTCAGGCGATAAAAGACAATCAGGAAAATATCATCGGTAAACTGAGTGCTGGTGGGGATCTGACGGCTGTATTTAAAGATGGATTTCGTTTTAATTTTGATAAAGAACATTTTAAACAGGGAAAGAAACCCACTGATCTGGCTTTAATCACCGGAAAAAACATTTCTCTCACTGCCAGAGATTTAGTGAATCGTGCGCCAATGATGGCAGAACAAAACTTAACCGTTTCCGCAGAAACAATCTATTTAGGCCAGGGGAATTTAAAAGCCGGGAACCATGTCATGCTGGAGGGAAAGTCACATCTTGATGTGAATGGCTATGATATTTCCGCTCGTGATGTCACCTTGCTAGCGAGTCGGGGGCTGCTTTCTGTTGCCTCTGGAGACGACTATACCCCGGAGGGAATAAGGGTATTAACCACTCTTTCTGCTGATAACATATTACGCATTATCGCCGATGGTCCTATTAATATCGTAGATACCCTGATTAACCGGGCGAAAAATATCTTTTTGGCAACCAATGATAAGCTTGAGATTTATGCCTCTGGAGATTTAATTGATTTTAATGATGAGCGGAGTCCACTCAATGACGGCGCTAAACAAGAGTTAATTAATCAGCGTCTGCGCCAACTCAGCCAATTGCAAGCGGATGAAAATATTGAGATCCAGGCGGGAAAGATTGTCGATCTGCGAAGCATTTCCTTGACGGCAGGGAAGGATATCACGCTGACCAGTGGCGGCACGCTTGATATAAGTAAAATAACAGCAGAGAACCCCTATGAATATGAAAATGAACACGGAGAGGGTTATGAAAAGCAGGATGAATATGGAAATGCCGGTGACGAAGAAGACGAACAATCTTACCCACAATTTCAATTCCCAATAGAGAGAAGTACCATCACTGCCGGCAATAATTTAACCCTGAATGCTGGCGGTAACATCATTGATACTGAGACAGCGTTGTCGGCAAAAGGGACGACTGTCATCAACAAAAACAATGCTGAATTGCACTCACCTGAAGGAAAGTATAATTCAGTTGGAGGAAAATATACGCCGGTGACTTCTGCGCTGATTGAAAGTGCGTTAAGGCATGGTCCTGAACTGACAATGAACTTCTCCGAAATAGAAGGAGAAGTACCGGGAATTAAACTTGCGGATAAGCAAACGCGAATTACCTCGAAAAACAATCGCCCTATTATTCATATTGCGGCGCCTAACGTCCGTGGTGTTTCACATAACCGTTATCAGGCGTTTAATGTTGGCACTTCGGGACTGGTATTGAATAACGCGACCCATGATGTGCAGTCTCTACTGGCAGGACAAATTGGCGCGAATCTGAACTTCAACGGTAAATCGGCGGAACTGATTATTAATGAAGTGGTGGGGGCTTTTGCCTCAAATCTGCAAGGTTTGTTGGAAGTCGTAGGGCAGAAAGCTAATGTCTTTATCGTCAACCCGAATGGCATGATTTGTAATGGCTGTGGCTTTATCAATACTCCGGCTGTCACCTTATCGACCGGTAAACCGGTGTTTGATAAAGACGGGGCGTTAGCGGCCTTGGAAGTGAAAAAAGGCGCCATCATCTTGGGTGAAAGGGGACTGGATGCGAGGGCGCAGGATGATGTCGATATCATCAGTCGGACCACTCAGCTCAACGGTAGACTACAGGCGAAAAACCTGACATTGACACAAGGTCCCAACCAGATTGATTTCAAACGTGGGACGATTGTCCCCATTGCCGGGGAAGGTTATACCCCTTGGGAAGCGATTGATACCGGGTTATTGGGGGGAATGTATGCCCATAAAATCCATCTGGTGAGTACCGAGCCGGGTAAGGCTGTCAATCTCACCAACCTGACGGCGACGCAAGGCGACATCAATTTGATCGCCGACGGTAAGGTTATTCTGGGGGATGTGCAGGCCAAAACTGACATAAACATGCGCGGTAAAGGCATTGCAATGGCGGAACAGAGCCATATGCAAGCCGGTCAACATCTGACATTGACCACTGATACCTTGCAGAATCGGGGACGAATTCGTGCCGACGGTGATGTCGCCATTAAAGCGAAAGCATTGTCTTTAAATGGGGGAAATGTCAACGCCGGGAACCATGTCCTGCTACAGGGCGAGAACAGTTTTACGATGCGTGGCGCGGATATCTCCGGTCTTAACATTACCTTGATTTCCAACGGCTATAGTACGGCTGTTTTACCTGGCGGCAGTGACACGCCGGAAGGCACACAGGCATTATCCCTTATTTCTGCGGTTAATACGTTGCGTATTTTGTCTGAACGCGGAATATCTCTTTCAGATACGTTAATTAGCCGGGCAAAAAATATCTTTGTGGCGAGTAATGAGTGGATTGGTATTAATCAGCATTTGGCTGCGGATGAGAATATTGATCTTCACGCGGGTGGCGGGATAAATTTGGCTGGCATTTCCCTGACCGCTGGGAAAGATATTAGCCTAACCAGTGGTGACTCGCTTTATGTTGGTAACGTCACCGCCGGCAACAATTTAACCTTGATTGCCGGCGGCAATATGGCGGAGACAACATTATCGGCAGAAGGGACGGCCGCAGTCGCCAAAAATAGCACGGCGTTGCACTTAGCTGACGGGAAATATACCCCAGTGACTTCTGCGTTGATTGACCTCGCATTAGGCAATGCTCCCCAATTGGACATCAATATCCCAGAAATAGCTGGTGGAATACCCGGGATTCAACTGGCGGATAAACGAGCGCGGATTGCTGTGAGAAATAACCTGCCTATTATCCATATTGCGGCGCCTAATTCCCGCGGGGTTTCACATAACCGTTATCGGGAGTTTAATGTTGGGGCTTCGGGGCTGGTGTTAAATAACGCTACTGATGCTACCCAATCCGTACTGGCGGGACAAATTGGGGCAAACCCTCACTTTAACGGTAAATCGGCTGAGTTGATTATTAATGAAGTGGTGGGGACTTTAGCCTCAAATCTACAGGGATTGTTGGAAGTGGTGGGGCAAAAAGCCCCGGTCTTTATCGCTAACCCGAACGGCATAACCTGTAATGGCTGTGGCTTTATCAATACCCCGGCGGTCACCTTATCGACCGGGAAACTGGTGTTTGATAAAGCGGGAGCATTAGCGGCCTTGGAGGTGAAAAAAGGCGCCATCACCGTTGATGAAAAGGGGCTGGATGCGACGGCGCAGGATGATGTCGATATCATCAGCCGGACCACTCAGCTTAACGGTAAACTACAGGCGAAAAACCTGACATTGACACAAGGGCCCAACCGGATTGATTTCAAACGCGGGACTCTTGTCCCCATTGCCGGGGATGGTTATGCCCCTTGGAGAGCGATTGATACCGGATCACTGGGGAGCATGTATGCCAATAAAATCCGTCTGGTCAGTACCGAGCAGGGCAAGGCGGTCAATCTGACCAACCTGACCGCAACGCAGGGCGACATCCGTTTGACCGCTGATGGCGAGATGACGCTGGGAAATATACAGTCCAAAACCGATATCGCCGTAAGCAGTAAAGGCATTAAAACGGCGGAACAGAGTCAGGTGCAGGCAGGGAAAGATATTACGCTGGCCGCGAACACATTGGACAATCAGGGTAAGATTATCTCCGAAGGGGATATGCGATTGTTTATTGACCGTTTAAACAATCAGAATAAGGGGCTGATTCAGGCCAATAATCATCTCTGGTTGCAAAAAGATGCGAGCGGTCACCTGAGCACGTGGATTAACAACACGTCAGCGACGCTGAAAACCCATCATGGCGATATCGTTATTCGCACAAAAGCATTCAGTCATGCCAGTCAGGCTAACCTTGTTTCAGGGGCGAATGCTTATATCAATGCGACCAAGCTGGATAACAGCCAAAGCCAGTTTCATGCGCAGAAAAATCTCATCTTAACCGGCCGCGACTTTAACAACGGGATGGACGGTAAACTCTCAGCCGATCTTAATGTGGTGGCTGATTTTATTGATAAATTCAACGGAACTGCATTCATATCGGCGAAAAATATTCTGCTTCATGCCGGTGACATTATCAGCATGGGATACCTCAAAGCGGACAATGATCTGTCAGTCATCGCCGAACATAGAATTAATGCCCGCCAAAATAAACTGGCAGCAAAGAGAAATCTGACCTTGATTGCGGGTAAAGATATTGACGCCTTTCAAGCTGAGTTGAAGGGAGAAAATGTTGAACTACTGACGCACGAAGGCGACATTCGGATGTGGGGGGATAGTTCCCGTATTTCGGCCGGCAATAATTTGCAGATATTCGCGAGTCACAAGCTGGATCTCTATGGTCTTTTGTTCGATAAATCAAGCAACATAACGTTAAATGCGGGTCGTGAAATTGATGCCAGCCAAATTAAATTGGCCGCACAGAAAAATCTGACACTTATTGCGGGCAAAGATATCACCGCCCGTCAAATCGAGCTGAAAGGGGAAAATGTAGAGCTTCTGGCGCGCGAAGGTGATATTCGGATGCCGATGGGAGGGGATGATTCCCGTATTTCGGCCAGCAATAATTTGCAGATGTTCGCGAATAACAAGCTGAATCTCCAGGGTATTTTATTTGATAAAGCAAACAATATTACGTTAAATGCGGGTCATGAAATTGCTGCCGACCGGGTTAAATTAGCGGCGAATAACAATCTGACATTAATTGCGGGCAAAGATATCACCGCTCGTCAGGCCGAATTAAAGGCGGAAAATGTAGAGCTTCTGGTGCATGAAGGCGACATCCAAATGGGATGGAATAAGTCTGATATATCATTACCCTCAATTTCGGCCAATAATCATTTGCGGATTTCAGCGGGTAACGATCTGGATCTCTTCGGTATCCAGTTAAATCAATCACGCAATCTGACATTAAGTGCGGGCCGTAACCTGAATGCCCGACAGGGGAAATTGAACGCTACGGGCAATATTAATCTGTTTGCGGGCAATGATTTAATATTGCGAAGAGCGCAAATCAGTGCCGGGCAACAAGTCACGCTCAGTGCGGGTCACGATATCGATATGTTTCGTCCTAATACGCCGGAAGCGTCAGAGCGTCTATTTTATTTATCCGAATTATATGGATTGGACAAACTCACTGAATTAAAAGAACGGATGACCCCGGTTGATTTATCCGAATTAGGCACGCAAATTACCGCCGGTGATCACCTGCAACTCAGTGCAGGGGGCGATATCGCGGGTATTGCGAAATTAACATCGACGCAGGGGAGCGTCTCGATTAACGCCGGCCGGGATTTACTGTTCTCTGCCCAGAAATATTCGCCGATTAATGATGGCGATAAACACTACCTTTATGCAACCGGCTCCATCAATGCTGCCAGGAATCTCACCTTAGTTGCCGCAGGCAATCTGCTGACATCAGGAACCCGTTTGACATCCGGCAATGATATGTTGCTTTCCGCGGGTGGAAATGTTCGCTTTGAATCGCAACAAGAATTTATCCGCGAGGGGAATATTGAGCGCTTTACGCAACACGCCAGCCGACTGAATAGTGGTGGCGCATTAACTATTCGTTCTCAGGGCAATATTTTATTTCAGGCGACGGAGTTAATCGCCAAAGGCGTGATGGATATCGCGGCAACAGGCGGCTTTCTTTATGCGCAAGCAATGGAAGAAGTCTATAGGCGGGAAGAAACGGAGAAAAGCTGCAAAGGTTTTGGTCCCATAAAATCGTGCAAAGTATTTGGTTCTAAAACAGAACATAAAATACAAATCAAGAATATCAACAAAGTCACGGAATTTACTGCCGGTGGTGATATTAACCTGATGGCAAAAGATGAAGTGACATTAGAAGCGAGTCGAATAGAAACCGATAAAAACGCGAAAATCACCAGCCAGACCGGGAAGGTGAACTTCAAGGCGATGCCAAATATTGATTTTGAGCAGACCCTCACCACATCAAAAGGCTTTTTTATTACGCAGCACGATAAAGGTCATCGTGAGGAAACATGGGTCATTCCGTCAGTGCATGTTGGCGGTACGCTGACGGTAGAGGCGGCGAAAGGTATCAACGCGGATGTGAAAGTGAAAGAGGGACAGTTACTGGAAGACGCGTTAGGGGTACTGGGTAACACCCCCGGTACGGAGTGGTTGAAAAATCTTCAAGACCGAAATGATGTCCAGTGGAGTCGGGTTAAGGACGCTTACAGCAGTTGGGACAAAAAAAGCGAAAGCTTAAACCCCGTTGCGGGGGCAGTGATTGCGATTGCCGTCGCTGCGGTCACGGCGGGTTCGGGCTTGGCTGCTTGGGCGGGAAGCGGCGCCGTGGGAGCGACAGGGGCCACAGGAGCAACGGCGAGCGCAGTTTATGGGGCGGCTTATGGCGGTATGATAGGGCTGACCTCTCAGGCGGCGGTGGCGTTAGTTGAAAATAAAGGGGATCTCACCAAAACACTGGCCGCCTTAGCGAAGCGCGATGCCGTCAAATCCCTCGTGACCCAAATAGCCGTGGGCGGCGCATTAGGGGGACTGGACCACACGATGGGTTGGGGAAAATTAGTAGAGGGACAAGGCGTTGTCGATCCCGTAAAAGCGCAGCTTCCCTTATTGAGTAATCATAACTGGAGTCAGGTAGCTCAACGTGTCGCGGCGCAATCCGTCGTGAGCTCAACCATAGGGACGGCTATTAACGGGGGCAGTTTTACGGATAACCTGCAAGCGGCGTTATTGAGCAATGTGGGTAACCAGATTAACGCCGAGGGAGCCGGATTGATTGGTGATAAGGGTCAGATTCTGGGTGTCCCGGGTAAAGCGATTAGCCATGCTGCGGTATCTGCCTTGGCTGCCGAGATTGGCGGAGGGAATGCCAAAGGGGCAGCGGTGGGGGCATTAGCAGCGGAACTGGCGGCTATAACGCTGGATAAAACCTTTAGCGACCCGATGGCAATTCAGGCTGGTGGTAAAGTCATCGGCGGTGTTGCTGGAGCGATTGCAACTCATAGCGCAGAGGGGGCTAACAGCGGCGCCAATGCCGGGGAAATAGTGATTGTGTATAATTCTCTAGCCCATCTTCTGTCCGCCGCAGAGAAAGAAAAGTCAGGCACAATCAAAGCCTACGAGGAGAAAAAGCAAGCCTTTTGTCAGCAGTCACCGGAGGCGTGTAAACAAGCCGGAGACGTTATCAGTTTTGGTACTGACTTCGTGCCAGTTGTCGGAGATATCAAAGGTTTTGTTGAAGCGCAGAGTGCGTTAGATTATTTGGCAGCCGCAGTAGCGATTATTCCGGGAGCGGGTGATGCCGCCGGGAAAACTATCAAGGCGGTAGAGAAAGCCTTACAGAAAGGTGACGTTGGAGAAGCCTCTAAGCTTATTAATAAAGCTAGTAGTGAAATCTCTGCATATAACTCGGCAACCTATCCGAAATTGAAGCATGACTTGACAAAACAAAATTTGCACAATATTGCTTCACAGGATTCAAGACTAGCCGCAGCGATTAAAGGGGATAATGGTAAGGTTAACTTCGGCATAGGAAGTGGAAGTCGTGAAGAAGCTGATCAGTTAGGGAAGATATGGGTTGGTGATGGTGCAAGACCAATCAGCGATGGAACTGGCTTAGTTAGCGCTGATGGTACACGTGTATATAGATACCCCAAAGAAAAACCTAACGCACCAATCTCTGTAAATCCAACAGGGTTTCAGGCTAATTTTGAAACGTACACCATTAATCCAATAACAGGACAAAAAGTTAAAACTGGTGATGGTCATTTGAGTGTATTTAAAGAGAAATAAGAAGATGAAAGCTGTGTTAAAAACTTTAGGAAATGATTGGTGTGATCTTAATACTTTCGTACCTGAAGAAGTTGATAGTTTTAATTTATTGCTAACTCTATCTATAGGTCCAGAACAAGAAGATGGTATAAATTATTTTCAGGTAAATGTTTGTACCCCTGAATGGTTTTGCAAACACCAATGGGTGCCAGAACTAATGCGGCACACACTTCTGGTACGTAAATATGATCTGGGTGAAATCCAAAAAACTATCACGGACTATATTGATCAATGCGAAGGTGATGACTGGATGGAAATAGCCCAAAAGCTTTCCCGTGTCTTTGCATGGGAATATGAAGATTATCAACCTTAACCTGTTGTTATTCAAAGAGTCCAGCTCAAGAGCTGGATTCTTCCTTTAGCCATCAGTCATTCTCAGCCAGTTGAATGATGAACTGTCTGACCATTAGCAGCGGAACTGGCGGCTATAACGCTGGATAAAACCTTTAGCGACCCGATGGCAATTCAGGCTGGTGGTAAAGTCATCGGCGGTGTTGCGGGGGCGATTGCAACTCATAGCGCAGAGGGGGCTAACAGCGGCGCTAATGCCGGGGAAATAGTGATTGTGTATAATTCTCTGGCCCATCTTCTGTCCGCCGCAGAGAAAGAAAAGTCAGGCACAATCAAAGCCTACGAGGAGAAAAAGCAAGCCTTTTGTCAGCAGTCACTGGAGGCGTGTAAACAAGCCGGAGACGTTATCAGTTTTGGTACTGACTTCGTGCCAGTTGTCGGAGATATCAAAGGTTTTGTTGAAGCGCAGAGTGCGTTAGATTATTTGGCAGCCGCAGTAGCGATTATTCCGGGAGCGGGTGATGCCGCCGGGAAAACTATCAAGGCGGTAGAGAAAGCCTTACAGAAAGGTGACGTTGGAGAAGCGTCTAAACTGATCAATAAGGCCAGTGATGAAATCGCATCAGTTTCACGCCCTAGTCACAGAAAATCAGAAATTGATGTCGGGAAAGATTTAGGAGATGGCTGGAGTGGTCAGGTTACATTTAAAGAGGGTAAGGAAGTTCCTTATGGAACTAAAGGCAGTGTTCGTCCAGACTGGTGTCAGGGTAATATTTGCAGCGTTGAAGTGAAGAATTATAACATTGCAACGAACAAAAATGGCCTGATTAATAATGTTGCCAAACAAGCGATTGAGCGGCAGAAAAATCTACCTGCGGGAATGGAACAGCGAGTAATTATTGATATCCGTGGGCAAACTGTGTCGCTAGAACAGGAGAGGGAAATTATTAAAGGTATTGTTCAAAGATCAAATGGAATTATAGATCCGGCGGTAATCGAGTTTAAAAGGTAACTAACATGAAACATATTGGTTTTTATGGCGGTAGTTCTATTGTGGAGCTTGGTTCTGCATCAGAAATGACCTACTTTTTTTCTATTTTAAATGAACAGATACATGATATTAATGATCGAAAAATCTTGTCTCAGTTTTACCAAAAGTATCTTCATCTTCATGAACTAGAAGAAGCATCTTCGTTGATAACGCAGCTCCGTCAGAGATTATCAAAGGAGCAGGAATGCAGATTTTTTAAATACTTTGAAGGAATAGAGCATTGTATAAAATCCGCCCAAGGATTTCATGGAGACTGGGGTATTTATAAGCCAGTTAGAATAGTGATAACAGACATGCCTGATTTTATGACAGATAGAGATCGCCCTCTTGAGCAATACGATGCTTTAAGCCCAGACGATCCACCATTCTGGTTACGTTAAAAGAAGCTTCCGGTTTTATGAACTGCACCCTCAAAAGTTAGACACCAACTGATTAAGGTACAGTTCATAACTGCGGTTTTTTTATTTAATCAGCCTCGCGATTTCAGCGAGGTTTTTTATGGGTGAAATATGGTAAAAGTGATCATCTGTGGATACCGTAAGTAGAAAATGCGATTAAATCAGAAAAGCGCGTTAGGTTATCTAGCCGCCGCAGTTGCGACTATTCCCGGTGCGGGTGATGACTTAAACAAAACTCAGGTTAATTATCTTTTCTTTAATGTTTAATAACGCTTTATTGTATCGACAATGGTTAAAAGTCTGGTGGGTTAATAATCCAGAAATATGATAACAGTTAAACAGGTATTTAACCGTTAACAGTACTGAAAATAACTTGGGGAAATAATGATATAAATTTATTTTAGCGTTAAATCACATTGACAGTATAAAAAGAGGAATGGTTTAAATTAAGCAGTAAAAAAGATGTTATTGGATGGGTTAAAGTAGTGTAAAGCCAGTTTAAAATGGCGGATTTAAGCTATCACGGGTTTCTATAATAAAGGTAATATAATAACGTTGTAAGTAACTTAATTCGTATGCTGTTAAATCATTTATTTTTAGATTTTGTTATTCAAATTTTCATAATTGATGATTTATCTGGTTTATTAAAAATTTTATTCCTTGATTGAATACGTTATTAAAGGCGATTCCTTTTTAAAAAATAGATTATCTGATTAACTTATTCATATTTTTATTTATCCGCTTTTTTCATGAGACATAATCATTAATAAAATCAACCTTTGTTTTTTATTTTTCACTGATGGTTTTATAATGGGTAGGCTTTAGACTATTATTAAAAGTCATTGTCTTAACTCTTGGGTTAATCAGTATAAAGTTTTAACGATGGTTTTACCCCTTTTACCCCTTTTACCCCTTTTACCACTTTTTTTATTAAGTTTAATCATCATGGTATACTGTGTTTTATGTTTAAAAAACATTAATCACATTAGCCTTTTATCTTTATAAATCAGCCAGTAAACAGTATGGTTATGTAAAGATACTCTTTCGAATAGTCATGCTTTTTTCAGGACTTAAATCCTGCTAAATTAACCTGTTTTACCCATTTTTTATTACATTATTTTGATGGTTTGCTTCATAAAATGATGGTAATAAATCACTTTAATATCAGACTGTATGAATAATATTATTTTACTTGCTGATTTTTTAACTCTTTATTAATGATTAATGGATTTCGATTAAATACAATTAACTATTCTGATAAAAATTTTACTTACTGAGTTAAATCTACCTTTTATATAAAAACTCTAATTTATCTATATTCTCACTTTTAAATAATCATGGCAGATTAAATGAATGTAAAACAAGCGAAGAGTAATATCTCTGATAAATATATTAAACGTGAAGATGAAAAAGCTTTTTTTAATCACACGATACCTTTTAAAAACGGGTGTTAATGAAATTCTGGTTTTCTTAACCCTTAGTTGAATTATTACAGATAAAAAGGCGTTTACTATCGCCGAAAAAGGGAAATATAGGTAAAAGGAAAAAAGTGAATAATGTTAAAAACATAATGTGCTTGCTCTTTTTTCCTGATTTTAAAACTACACTGACAGATAAAAAACGGATTTTCTTCACAAGATTAAAAGCATTAAAAACAGGGTTAAACTCCTCTGATGGCAGCAAAATGCCATTCTCATGCAGACTGCCAGTACAAACTTTCTCATTTTATTATTGAGGAGAACCCAGCAGTGATAGTTGAGACGCTAAAAGTTAATAATCTAAAATGTGTATTTGCACGCCAATTAGAATAATCACCAATATGATAGTTAATTAGGATATAATAACTCATGTATTCTAGTCTATATTGGTGAAAGTTGATATAAAATATAAATTTAAAAAAACACCTTTCTTGAGAATTTTTGTTTTTTTATTGAAGAATAAAAGTCATTTAGAATATTGTTCCCCGTAACAATTTAAATTTAAATTGTTTTTATTTTATACTGAAAATATTTATATGATTTTTTTGTTTATAATATAAGACGAAATTTATTTGACAGTTTTGTATTTGATGATTATTGTTCATCCCTGATTTGCAGATGTTATTTTAGATATAATAATATCTCTTGTTATTATTTTCTTTAAATATAAATAGCATTTTGTGATGCTGCTCAATTTATTGTTTTTATTGTGGATTTTTATTTTAGAAAATTAATTAATATGGGTGATTATATTTGTCTGATAATAAATTTAAACTGTTTCTAATGTAATGGTTTGTTATTGCATATTTGTTTTTAGATTTAATGCAAATCTGAGAGTGATTCGTCATTTTAATTGCTGATGAATACGGGATTATTTTTTTTACAATTGATGTAAAGCAGTAAAAATATCCTCACTATAGAGGATGATAATTATTTGTCCGTCTTTGTTGACAAAATATTTAAAATAAATTGACCACAGGTCATATAGGAGTAAATAAGTGAAATACGATTTTATTGTTGTTGGTTCAGGGGCAATTGCAGGTTCAATCGCCTATGAACTGGCAAGCAGAAATCTTTCGGTCTGTAGGGTTGGAGAGACTGATCGAACCAATGCTGCTTCCAAAGCTGCCGGTGCAATGAATGGTTGTTTTGGCGAAATTACCAGTGGTTTATTAGCGAGTGAACACGGTAAGTTGAAATTGAATATGGATTGTATTTCTAGAGAGCTTTGGCCGGCCTGGGCGCAACGGTTAGCTGACTCTTCCGGTGATGCCCGATCGCTGTTTACCGCTAAAGGTACTCACGTGATACTGAACACTGCCGGGATGGAAGAGATTGACAGTGTCAATTATGACGCCATCGAGCAAACCTTGATCGATTATGCGGCGCCTTATGAAACAGTTGACCCGCGTGAAATTGAGTGGTTAAAGCCCAATGACTTAGTGCGTCCGCTGCGTGCTTTATATATCCCTGATGAACATGCGCTGAACTCGCATTTATTGCTGGAAAAGCTGGATGCGGCATTTGTGGCTGAGGGTGGGGTCCTTAAAGCAGAGAATATTAAATGTGTGCTAATCGAAGATGGTTTAGCTACTGGCGTTGAACTGCTGAGTGGTGAGCGTTTAATGGCAGATAAGGTGGTTGTGGCTGCTGGCGCGCATTCGTTGGATCTGTTATCAAATATACCTTCTATTGTTCGCCAAATTCCGCCAATCTTTGCCGGCTATGGGGTATCTATTCTGGTCAAGATGCCAAAAGGCAGAGAATTGCCGACCTCAGTCATCCGTACTCCTAACCGGGCATTTGCCTGTGGTCTGCATTGTGTACCACGCGGTGATGGCGTGCTGTATCTTGGCGCGACCAATATTCTGTCTGAAAAACCCCGTAGTCAGGCACTGATTTCTGATGTGCAGTTCTTGTTGGATTGTGCGTTAGATCAGTTGGATATTAACTTACATGATGCTGAAATCCTCTCAATTCAGGTTGGCAACCGGCCAATTCCTGCTGATGGGTTCCCGTTGATTGGCGAATGTGGCGTGAATGGTCTTTGGCTGGCTACCGGGACTTACCGTGATGGTTTACATCAATCACCGTTATTAGCGGATTATGTCGCTAATGCTTTGACGGGAGTAGAAAATACACTCATTAATCTTGATGATTTCAACCCAGTTCGTCCTCCGTTGGTGGGTTTCTCCCGTGAAGTGATGGCTAAAGAGACCGCCCAACAAATGTTTGCTACCGGTTACGAATATCGTTGGGATATCAAACCTTACTGGTTGCCGCTGCTAAATGAAGGGATGATGCGCAATTATCAGAATTTAATTGAGTCTCTTCATCCTCAATTCACGCCGCCGCCAGAGCTGGTTGCCTTCTCCCATATTTATGAATCCATGCGTGAACGGTTACGTAGTTACTATGAGGCATGGTCATGAGTTTAGATCAATCTGTTATTGATAAAGCCAGAGAGTTACTGTCAGAAGCTGGCGTTTGGGACGTGGAAGCCGATCTTGATTGCCTGATTGACCGTTATCTGGAAAGACGCTGTAAAGATCGCGCCCGTGATGAATTTATGCTTGCGGTTCATGAACGCTGTAATCGGATTCCACTTGGGCATATTGTCGGTACTGTGGATTTTGATGGCTTGCCTCTGACGGTGGGGACAGGGGTATTTATTCCGCGTCCTCATAGCCAGGTCATTCATAAATGGCTGGAGAATGAATATCAAACGCCTCACGGGGCAACAGTTCTGGATTTATGCTCCGGTAGTGGCGCCATTGGTTTAGCCATTGCTAAGCGTCGCCCAGATTTAAAGGTCACTTGTGTCGAATATGATGATGTGGCTTTTCAATACCTGACACGCAATATCTATCGGTTGGCGAGTTGGGCGATTAAAGCCGATGCATTAAAAGCGGATTTACGGGATTGGCAAGCATTTTCTCAATTTAACGAATCGGTGGCGTTGATTGTGGCTAATCCCCCTTATGTTCCTGAACAGCAGGAAATATTGCCGGAATGGGAGGAACATCACCCTTATGCGTCGGTGTATTCGGGGGATGATGGGCTTGATTTAACCCGGTTGATTATCAAACAAGCTAAACAGCTACTGCAATCAGAGGGTTGGTTAGTCATTGAACATGGTGAAAGTCAGGAAGAGTGCGTCAGAGCATTATTTTCAGATGCGGGTTTTTCCTTAGTACGCACCATTATTGATGAAGATATTTCTGACACAACGGGCAGTTCGGTAATCACTGTTGGTTGTAAGCGCATTTGAACTTAGACAGTTGGAATCTAAATAATGAATGTAAAACACAAGCAGGATTGGATGACAATTCGCCGGTCACGGACAACCGGAGCTTTAGCACAAGCTATCGATGAAGGTTTGACTAGCTTCACTGTAGTAGAACGTCAAGGTAAACAAATTACTACAGAGGAAGGAGAAATCTTTACTGAATTTGTTTCCTGTTCTTATTTGGGATTAGAACATCATCCTGTCTTAATTGAAGCGGCAAATCAGGCAATGTCCCGTACAGGGATACATTTGTCATCATCCCGTGGTGCAATGCGGCCACAATATTTGGGGCAATTAGAGAAACTGTTGGAAGAGATTTATCCGGGCGGTTCCGTTGCTGTGTTTACTTCCACCAGTAATGTTCACCTTGGCGTATTACCGTTATTGGGCAGTGGCTCTTTACCTAGCTATCCCCTTTCTCGGCCTGTACATTGGTTGATGGATAAAACGGCTCATGCCTCTATGCAGGTATTACGCGGTATTCTCGAACAGTTCGGACCGGTATCGCGGGTCGATAGTGCTGATCCGCAGTCGATACAGCAAGCTTTACAGAACTGTAAAGAGAATCAGCATACACCTATCCTACTGATTGATGGTATTGGTTCAATGAACGGTTTAATTCCGGTTGCAGAATTAACTCGACAATTGGCCGCTGCCGGAGGTTATGTCTATGTCGATGATGCTCATGGTATTTCTATTATGGGGCGTCATGGCGCCGGTTATGCTTTTGCTGCGCTTGACCATATTCTGCCATCCAACCTTATACTTGCAGGCTCATTATCCAAAGCGTTTGGCGGCGCGGGCGGGTTTGTCGTGGTTGCAGGCGCCGATGATGTCGAAGTGATCAGTACCTTAGCGAATCCTCTGGTTTTTGGTCATTCGATTATGGTGCCGATGTTGGCAGCTAACGTTGCCTCAGCAAAACTTCACCTTAGCCTTGAAATAGAAATCCGGCAGGAGCAGTTGTGGAAAAACATCGAGCTGTTTGATTCTTTAATGGATAACGGCTTGATGAATGCCGGTGTGCAATCTCCCGTCCGTGGCGCTTTATTCGAAAATGAAACGGAAGGGCTTGAAGCCGCTCGTTTGCTGCGTAACAACGGCATCTTATTATTCCCGGTATTTTATCCACTGGTCCCAGATGGTAATGCAATGTTGCGTTTTGCCTTCTCCAGCGAGCATAAGGCAGGTGAAATCAAACATTTAGCAAATACCTTATTTGAAATAAGGGAAAAGGGGTTGAATTGGGTGGAGCCACAAGCGGTAGTTCCACAG
Organism: Photorhabdus aballayi; assembly: GCF_026153155.1. Lineage (NCBI taxonomy): Bacteria > Pseudomonadati > Pseudomonadota > Gammaproteobacteria > Enterobacterales > Morganellaceae > Photorhabdus > Photorhabdus aballayi. The sequence continues at coordinate 143,300 of NZ_JAPFCD010000008.1, forward strand.
GTATAATTGACGCCAATTTATCGATAAAGAAGATCATCGAAATGAATCAGTAACGAAGATCAACATATGACTCAATCAATAATAAATAAGCAGGACATATTACAACCTTACAGGGAATCTCTGGATGTTATTAATATGCAGATTCTGGCGCTTCTTTCAGAACGCATGAAAGTCTGCATGAAAATCGCTGAGATAAAAGCGGAACAGGATATTCCGATGATGCAGCCACAACGTATTACTTCGTTATTGGATATGTTGCGGGATAAATCAACAGATTTTGGGTTACGGCCTGAATATACTGAATCAATATTTCAACTGGTAATCAATGAAACTTGCTGTCGGGAAGAAGAATTGATTGATCAGTTGTTAAACGAGAAAGTAAAAAAATAAATGAAAATACTGCTCATTGATAATTATGATTCTTTTACGCAAAACATTGCTCAATATCTGTATGAAGTGACGGGCAGTGTGCCGTCCGTAGTCACCAATTCTTTGACTTATGAAGAGTTAGAGATAGACGAGTATGATGCGGTAGTTCTTTCTCCGGGGCCAGGGCATCCGGCTGAAAGCAGTGATTTTGGCGTCTGTGCTGAAGTTATTGCACGTGCCAAAGTTCCACTGTTGGGTATTTGTCTCGGTCATCAGGGAATTAGTCTGGCATTTGGCGGCTTTGTAGAACATGCTCCCAATCCGGTACATGGTTATCGCAGTCGCATCAGAAATACCGGAGAAGGATTATTCCTTGGTTTGCCTGAACAGTTTGAAGTGGTCAGATATCACTCGCTGGTATGTACCCGGCTGCCTGACAATTTAAAATGTACTGCCTGGACTGATGATGGCTTAATCATGGCGATTGAGCACACCGAAAGGCCGATCTGGGGTGTTCAATTTCACCCTGAATCGATTGATTCTGAATATGGGCGTGAGCTACTCAGTAATTTCGTGCGTATAGCGAAGACGTATAAAGAGAATAACGAACAGGAAGTTGCCGCTCAGAATATATGTACTAATGTCAATGAGGCCTATCTTGCGGTAGGTGGAAGACAATATCTCAAGCTGAATTATCGTGAATGTAAGGAGATCGTCGATCCTGAATCCTTGTTTATTCAACATTATGGCAACGATACACATGCTTTCTGGCTTGATAGTGAAAATTCCGATAGACCCAATGCCCGCTTCTCAATAATGGGAAGCGGTAATGCACAGGGCGCTGTCAGACTTGAATACAGTGTACAAACTGAGAGTTTGCGTTTGACTGGCCCTGATGGGGAGAGGATTGTTCAGGGAGATTTTTTCTCACTGATGTCTGAATTGCTTGGTTTTGTGGAAATTTCGACGCCAAAATCGATGCCATTTGTATTTAAAGGCGGCTTTGTTGGTTATTTAGGATATGAATTAAAGGCGCTGACAATTGGCAGCAACAAATATCATTCAGAACATCCTGATGCCAGCTTAATATTTACTCCGCATTTTTTTGTATTCGATCATCAGCAGAGTAAACTTTATGAATGCCTTATTACACCAGTAGGGCAGCCACAAAATTGGCTGCCGGAACTTTTAGTGACTAATGTAAAAAATACCGGTGAAGCGATACCTGACTTTATTCCTGGTGCGGTTGATCAGAACAAGATTTGTCTGGAATATGGTGCTCAGAAGTATATAGATGGAATCCATAAATCACTTCAATACATCACAGATGGCGAATCCTATGAAATCTGTCTGACGAATAGGGCAAAAATGGTTTATTCAGGGCATCCGTTGGATGCTTATCGGCGTATGCGTCATGCCAGTCCTGTACCTTATGGCGCCTATCTGGCGTGTGGGGATTTTTCTGTACTGAGCGCATCGCCGGAAACGTTTTTACGTATTGATGAGGCCGGAAATATTGAATCCAGACCGATTAAGGGAACCCGGCCACGAGGAAAAACGGCAGCAGATGATCAGCATTTGCAGATGGAACTGAGTCAGTCCACTAAGGATAGAGCAGAAAATCTGATGATCGTGGATTTAGTGCGTCATGATCTTAATCAAGTATGTCGTCCAGGCAGTGTGCATGTACCTGAATTATTTAAAGTTGAGAGTTTTTCTTCCGTACATCAATTGGTTTCGACCATACGCGGTGAATTATGCGAAGAAACGTCATCAATGGAAGCTATCCGGGCATGTTTTCCGGGAGGATCAATGACCGGCGCGCCGAAGAAGCGCACGATGGAGATTATTGATGCTTTAGAGTCATCGGCTCGCGGTGTTTACTCCGGTGCGCTTGGATGGTTATCCTTCAGCGGTGAAGTGGAATTGAGCATTGTGATACGTACCGCTGTATTACATCAAGAATGTGCTGAATTTGGCATCGGAGGCGCAATTGTCGCTCACTCCGATCCTTATGGCGAATTTGAAGAGACATTGGTCAAAGCGAGTGTGCCCTATTTCAGCTTTAGCCATATGACGGAGGAAGTGTGTGAGTAACCATAAGGTAGTCATTCTTGGTGGAGAAGGTGCTATTGGTGCTTTATTGGGGCGCCTTTTTACTCGCTGTGGCCACATCGTATACAGTGTTGACAAACGAACGCAGGGAGTGCGTTCTTATCACTATCATTCTCATTATTACCAGATTGATATCTTAAATCCGGTTGTTGATGCTGGAGAGGTTTTTAGTGGGGCAAAGGCGGTAGTCTTTGCTCTACCGGAAGCGGTTGCTGTACAGGCATTGCCTTGGGTGTTGTCAGCTATTGGCGATGATGTACAGATCGTGTCAACCTGTTCAGTTCAGGTCCCTTTCTATTCTGCGTTAAGAGCTGCCGCCCCGGGGCAGCCCTTCATTGGTGTTAACCCGATGTTCTCGCCATCTTTGCCGGAACAAAAAAGGCCGGTTGCAGTCATTCTCGATAACTGTCATGTTAGTGAGCATTGGATTGAGTGGGTATTGACGCAGGCTGATATGCGTATCAGCAGAATGATGCCAGAGGAACATGATAGGGTTATGGCGCTTTGTCAGGCTTTGCCCCATGCTGCGATACTGATTTTTGGCTTAGTGTTGGCGAAAAGTCCGTTAGATATTCGTACCTTGGCAACTATTGCGCCACCGCCTATGCGTACAATGCTGGCGTTATTATCAAGGATTTTACGCAATCCAATAGAAGTGTACTGGGACGTTCAATATGAAAATCCGATGGCTGCCGAACCGCGTCAGGGGTTGCTGCATGCCATACAACAGTTAGATTCGATAGTACAGGCTGGCGATCAAACTGAATTTGGCAATAACCTCAGAGATATTGCGCAACAACTGGGGGAACAGCTCGATATCAGTGCTGCTGATTGCCAGCATATTTTTTCAACGCTTGAATGATAATAGGAAAGGAGTTGAGGGGATGTCGTTAAATAGAGTTGCTGAGGCTAACGGGCGGGCAGGACTCAGAAATTGGCTGGGATTGCTGATATTGATGTTACCAGTACTGTTGGTGACGGTGGACAATACGATTTTAAGCTTTGCTTTACCGAAAATTGCGGAAGCTCTGGGACCCAGTGCAAGTCAGCAATTATGGATAATTGATGCTTATTCGTTGGTATTGGCTGGTTTGCTGGTATCAATGGGGAGTATTGGTGATCGTGTTGGCCATCGTTCATTACTGTTATTTGGATCTTTGGGATTTACTGTTATTTCAGTGTTCACCGCACTGTCAACTTCACCTGAACAATTGATTATAGGACGAGCCGCACTTGGATTTTTTGGTGCGATGCTGATGCCTTCAACTTTGGCGTTGATCAGCACTCTTTTTGAGGATCGTGAACAGCGTCGAGTGGCTGTTGCTATCTGGGCGACAACATTAACTATCGGTTCGGCCGTAGGTCCCGTAGTCGGTGGTGTGTTATTGCAGTTTTTCGATTGGAGTTCAATTTTCCTATTGGCAGTACCGGTATTAGTACCGTTGCTGATCTTCGGACCGATGTTATTGCCTGAGTCCGATAAAAAACAGACTGGCATTATCGATGTGTATAGCGTTTTATTATCGATCATCGCTATGGGTGGTATTGTTTACGCGATTAAACACCTTGCCAGTGATGGGTTTGAAATAAGTGTCATACTCGAACTGTCGGTTGGTCTTATTGCTGGTGTGCTATTTGTTCGCCGGCAACAGCGCCTGCCTGTACCGTTGATGGATCTTTCCCTGTTCCGTAATGGTATGTTTACCGGTTCAGTTATTGTTAACTTACTGAGTTTGGCATTGCTGGTGGGTTTTGTCTTTTTTGCCACACAGGTCTTGCAAATCGTACTCGGTATGGAGCCGATTTTGGCTAGCTTGGCACTGGTTCCCGGACAAATAATGGCGATTGTGATGGGTATGGCGATAGTGCCGATTGCTCAACGGGTGCCGGCTCATTATCTGGTGCCAATTTTGCTGAGTATTGCAGGTATTTCATTTCTTCTGGTCGCGAGTATCGGCAGTGATTTAGTCACTCTGATTGTTGCTTTCGCATTACTAGATATTAGTGTGGGAGCAATTGCTTCGGTGTCTAACGATTTGGTGCTTTCGTCAGTCCCTTCTTCTAAAGCAGGGGCGGCATCATCAATAAGCGAAACGGCTTATGAAGTGGGTGTTGTACTTGGTACGACGATTCTGGGGGGATTGGTCACTGCTTTCTATCGAATAACATTGCAATTGCCGAATGAGATCTCTCAGGAACAGGCTGGATTGGCTTTAGAGACGTTAGCGGGGGCTTACGTTGTTGCGAATTCATTAGCTGAATCAGAGGGACAGAAACTGATGGCAGCGGCATCGGAATCATTCACCAGCGCTATTCATATGATGAGCTGGATGACGGCAATATTAACCGCAGGAGTGGTATTGCTTGCTTGGCGTTTGCTGAAAGCTCCGCAGAAAACTCAAGTGCTTGAATATTGATTGTGTCTTATTGTGCAGCCGTTGGTAACGGCTGCACCGTGTTATGTTGATTTGGTTTCGTTCAGTTACTTTGATTTACTGTATACCCGTTATCTTTCAAGTTGCCTCTTTGTTGGCTGCACTCGCTCACCCCGGTCACATAGTTATCTATGCTCCCGGGGATTCTCTCCCTTGCCGTCGCGATGCATCTTGAAATCCATAAGGTATATGGCTTCATTAAGGCTATTTTATTTATTTTTTGTCGGTCATTTAGTAATTTATTTTTGGCATTAATTTATTTAAAAATTGAAAATTATTCGTAAAAAGATCTTGTTCTTAATTGTTTTTACCCTTTACTGAAGTTACATATATAATTTCATCATCAAATAATATCTATATACCCGTCATCTTTCAAGTTGCCTCTTTGTTGGCTGCACTCACTCACCCCGGTCACATAGTTCTCTATGCTCCCGGAGATTCGCTCCTTTGCCGTCGCGATGCATCTTGAAATCCATAGGGTATAGGTTTCTGTCTGGCTGTTATTTATGAACGATACAATCATACTCATTATTTGTATTTTACAATAGTACCTGATGAGACAAATATAAAATTAAAAGTTTTAATTAGTACATGTTAAAAGGTAGTGATGTATCACAGAAATATTCTCCATAATTAATGAAAAAAATTAAAAATTACACTAATATTTAAAATTGTGTAATTTGAATTTTGCATCCAATTGTGTCTGCAAAGTGAACAAATATTTACCTGATTAACTCTCACAGGAATTATTTCTGGCATGCCAGATGTTGAAGTACTTATATTCTTTGCCAGAAAAATTGATGTTTTCGCTATTGCTAAATTTGGTGATTAACCAGAGGCAATATTCTGGCTATTAGTAATATATATGGACTTAAATTCTGGAGAATATCTATGAATAAAATAAGAACTGTTGCCGAAACTTTGGCAATATTACATCAGAATCATCATCCGGTTGGTATAGAACGGCAGCCGAATCAACTTAAGACCTCGGATTTTGGCGGCAAGGTAATATTCTCTAACGATCCGAGGGCAGCGACTGTGCCCCCGGCATTTTTCACGGTACAAACCATACAGGAGCTGAAAGTACTTGGCGGTATACCTGACAGTGAATATGGCCCCGGTAGAATGGAACCTCATCATCCGTTACCTGAACCGTTTTCAGTTGAACGACTGGCGGATGTCTCGGGCAATCATATTGATTTATGCAAAGCTTTTCGGGCCTATATCTATGGTGATTCTGCGTTGGTCAAAGATTATGAAGAAATGCTGAATGCTAAGCGCTTCCCGATGAAGGTGGCGTTATACAGTGGGGGAAAAATCACAGTTACCGCAGATGCGCCATTGATTGTTGAAGATAAGTATGACCACGGCGAACCGATTCTTTTGGTGTATGACCAGATAGTTATTGAATCGGGAGGTCAAATTATTTGCCGCACTAATGGTCGAATCGAAGCTAACGCTATTGTAGGGAATGAAAACGCTGGAACTGAAAACATTGTCAATAAAGGCAGTAATGGCGTCAATGGTTTTGATGGCGCGCCAGGATATGATGGCGCTAATGGCAGCAATGGTAGTCCTGGTCAAGATAGTAAGAACGGTTGCTTATTTAGCGCCACGCCAGGTACTGATGGCTCCAGTGGTTCTACCGGAGCAATCGGGGGAGATGGCGCCGCGGCTGGAAATGCAAATGACTTAACCGTGAGTGTCCAATCTATTACTGGAGTCATAGGGGCAGCAACGGTAGGAGGGAATGGCGGTAATGGCGGAAGGGGAGGTCATGGCGGACATGGGGGGCTTGGGGGTAACGGGGGTAATTGGGGGAATGGAACAATCAAGTGGTGTCCTGATGAGGATGCAGGAAATGGGGGTGACGGAGGAAATGGCGGGAAGGGAGGGAATGGGGGTAAAGGTGGGGACAGTGGTAACATATATATTAATTTCTCTGAAGGCGATCCAAAACTTGAGGTTGTGTCACTTAATGGTCTTGGCGGTGAAGGTGGTAGGGGAGGATGGGGTGGAGTAGGCGGGAGACCTGGACATTCTCTTAAAGCGGTCGTTAGATATCGTCGATATGGAGAAGATGGTAGAGATGGCGCCAGAGGAGAATTTGGCGATGACGGTATCACTGGCAAGATATATATCAACGGTCATGAAAGGAAACCTGATCGCTAGCGGCGCCGCAATCGGACCGGTACGAACGATTATAAATGTCGAGAGATGAGGCCAGATATTCGTTTTGCTTATACCCAATGGATTTCAAGATGCATCGCGACGGCAAGGGATCGAATCCCCGGGAGCATAGATAACTATGTGACCGGGGTGAGCGAGTGCAGCCAACAAAGAGGCGACTTGAAAGATGACGGGTATATATTCAAGTGGCTTACATTATTAATTACTGAATGGTAATTAAATCTGGCCTTGCTGGTTAGCTCTTTTCTGTTTTGTCGTTATTTTTGAAAAATACGACCATAATTATGGTTTTCTATTTGTATTTCCTAATAATACCTGATGAGATAAATATAAAATTAAAAGTTTTAATTAGTACATATTGAAAGGTAGTGATATATCACAGAAATATTTTCTTTAATTAATGAAAAAGTGGGGGACATATATTAATATTTTAGATTGTGCAATTTAAATATGATATTCAATCACTTTTCTGTAAAGTGAATATACCTAATAGATTTCGAGTTGCAGCCAACAAAGAGGCAACTTGAAAGATGACGGGTATAAACTTAAAAAAACTCGGGAGAATTACCGTGAATAAAAGAAAAACTGTTGCTGAAACTTTGGCGATATTACGTCAGGATTATAATCTGATTGGTGTAGAGCGGCAGCCAAAGCAACTTAAGACCTCGGATTTTGACGGCAAGGTAATATTCTCTAACGATCCGGAGACATCTACTGTGCCGCCTGCGTTTTTTACGGTACAAACCATACAAGAGTTAAAGGCGCTTGGAGGTATACCAGACAGTGAGTATGGCTCTGGTAAAATGGAGCCCCATCATCCGTTACCTGAACCGTTTTCTGCTGAACGACTGGCAGATGCCACGGATTATCATATCGATTTGTGCAAAGCTCTTAGGGCCTATATTTATAGTGATTCTAATCTGGTCAAAGATTATGAAGAAATGCTGAATGCGAAGCGTTTCCCGATGAAGGTTGCGTTATACAGTGGCGAAAGAATCACGGTTATCGCAGGTGCGCCATTGATTGTTGAAGATAAAGATGATTATGGCGAACCGGTTGTCTTGGTGTATGACCAGATAATCATTGAACCGGGCGGTCAAATTATTTACCGCACTAATGGCAAGATTGAAGCGAACACGGTTGTAGGGAATGGCAATGATAAAAAGCAGAGCATTGTCAGTATAGGCACTGATGGAGCCGATGGTTTTGAGGGCGAACCGGGAAGTAATGGGATTAATGGCAGCAATGGCAGTATTGGTTCAGATTATAAACACGGTTGCTCTGTCGCATCCACACCGGGTACTGATGCAACTGGCGGTTCTTCTGGAGCGCAAGGGATGGATGGCAAAAGGGCTGGAAGTGCAAATGATGTCATTGTTGATGTTGAACTTTTTACTGGAGTCGTCAATGCGGCATCGATAGGTGGTAAGGGGGGAAATGGTGGATATGGCGGTAACGGGGGTAATGGAGGGAATGGCGGCAATGGAGGCGCTGCAACAAACAAATGTAGTGCTGGACATGGAGGAAAGGGAGGAGATGGCGGAAATGGAGGGAATGGGGGGAATGGGGGTAAAGGTGGGGACGGTGGTAACATCTATGTGAGTTTCACTCAGGGTCAACCGATAATTAATGCTTTGTCACATCGAGGGGATGGCGGAAGAGGAGGGTCGGGAGGAAGAGGAGGAAGAGGCGGATTCGGTGGGGGAAGCGGTGCTAATAGTGGGGGAAGGACTGATGGCCCTCCCGGAGTATCTGGTGAAGATGGTACTGATGGAACAGCCGGCAATGAAGGCACTTCTGGCAAGGTATATGTTAACGGTAATGCACGGAAGCATGGTGATCATCAGACTTTAGACTGGCTAAACGACTATAAGCTAAGCAACTATAAATAAGAGGAATGGATTCATATTTTCCGTATCGATTGGCAAGGTTTACTCGCAACAACGAAGATGTGTTCATAAATAACTCTTTTTTTATCGTTTTATAGATCACTTGGAGGGAACTCAGTCCGATTTTTGCGATCTGATCAATTGCGAAAAATCCCAAACCCCAACACGGACTGAGTTATGCTTATCGTAGCAATTATAAATGGAGGCAATGGTGGAGTAGGAGGAAAACGATAATACTCCTCAAGCTAATCAACTACGTGATGATGTGGGAGGTTGTAATTTAAAGAGATTGTAATTTAAATTGCCTGATTCAATTATTTTGATTTGCTGCTTATTTAATTAGGGTTATTTTATTGATCTTTTTATCAGTCATATAAGCGTTTCTTTGTGAAAAATCTTCTTTTTGTAAAGAAGAATTATTTCCCAATATTAATTTAAATTACATTCACGCTTTCATTGCTCAATAATACCCAATGAAATAAATGTAGAATTAAAAGTTTAAATTAACATGTATTAAAAGATAGTGATATATCACAGAAATATTCGCTTTAATTAATGAAAGAAGAAGGAAATTACATTACTATTTGAAATTGTGTGATTTAAATATTGCGCGATCGCTTTCTGTAAAGTG